>CALGUT010000822.1 GCA_937920335.1 uncultured Opitutales bacterium | reverse complement strand
GCTTGAATCTATGTCCCAGGGAGCTCCAGTTATAACGTCCCGGAATACAAGTCTAAATGAGATCGGAGGTGAGGCGGCAGTCTACTGCGACCCCAACTCCGTCGAATCAATAGCAGACACCATGCTGAAGTTGGAAGAAAATCGAGATGAGTATCTAGCGATATCAAACAACTCGCTTCTGCAATCAAGGAAGTTTTCTTGGGCTCAATCGACCAACGATCTATTAGCTTTCTATGAAAAGATTCTATCTTCCACTTAACCCTCAAGACACACGCAGAGTTAATAGTCTTATGACAACATGCCTTCTTAAGGCTACTCAACCAACAGGTTCAGCTGACTGAACCAGCATTTCTGCCAAAGCAATGATTTCGGCAATTCGCCATTGCGTAGGATTATCGATGTCAGCTGCCTCCAACGTAGGTGTTGGGAAAAGTATGGGGCGTTCTCCTATTCGTGCATGCGTTGATTCGAAAGAGTTTTTTGTAAAAATATAAAGATTGGAATTCTCCTCGTACCACGGCTCCAATTCCTGAGTGGGTAGCAGTACATTCGGGTCATGATTCACAGCTGAACCATCTTTTCGATAAAACCGTGTCTGGTATTCGTTCACCGTAAACAGGCTATCACTACCATCCCTAACAACGCCCTTGTAGTAGGAATCTATAGCAGACCGTATCGTCCCAGCACTCAACAATGGATTCGTAGTATGAGTCATCAAAAACGTCTCCGCATCAACCGCAGCCATATCATCCTGAATGACCAAGTTCATACTTACGTGATCACCGCAAATATCTGGCTTACGATCTCGAATCGTAATTTGATCCGTCTCCGTTAGCCCATGCCCCTCAAGAATATCCCTTGCGTCTGTATTAATAACAATTTGATCAATCTCCTCAACTTCAAGAAGAGTATCCAAAATCCATCGAAACAATGGCTTGCCAGCAAAGTTCCTGAAGTTCTTGCCCTTTACCCGAGCACTATGAGCTTTCATGGGCAGCAGCGCCACCGTTTTAAACGATTGAGACATTTGGCAGTAGGGTTATTTTCTATCGATTAACTAATTCTAGAAGGCCGAACGAATTCTAGAAAGCGCACTCTTCGACGCTTCCAGAATCATAGTGATATCCAAGCTGTAGGCCATGAGCTGATAACCCTCTTTGTTTTGCTCGATAAAAAGATCCACATCCGGCGGAACCACATGAATACCCGGTGCAATTCCCTTCCTCTTACAGGCTTCTAAAACTCGAGTTCTGGCAGTTAAATAATCAGGATGATCAAATTGCCCGGTTATCCCCATCGAAGCCGATAGATCATAAGGACCTACAAAGACCGCATCAATTCCCTCCACTTCGAGGATTTCATCTATAGCATCGACCGCATCAATATGTTCGATCTGCACAGCTACGAAAATATCCTCATTCGCTGATGCCACATTCTTCTCTAAATTCATTCCATACTGATTCGCACGGCAAAACCCGACGCCCCGATTCCCCATAGGCGGATACTTGGTGGCTTTAATCAACAACTCAGCATCCTGCTTATTCATCACGAGTGGCGCAATTATACCTTGGGCTCCAGAGTCTAGATACCGCTTAACAAACGAGTAATCGATACCATGCAACCTTACCACATTTGCGCATTCCGGATTACCAGAGTGCATTGCCTGGAAAATCGACTGAACCAACGGAAGGTCAACAGCGGAATGTTCAGCATCGATACATAGAAAATCATAGCCCGTAGCAGCCATAAGTTCAGCTATTGCAGGGCTCCCTGAATTGATCCAACTACCCACAAGGGTTTCTCCCGATTTCAAACGTTTTCTAATTGTTTCCATGATGAGTTTAGAGCCGTTCGGCTAGGTCACAAACATGAATAAAGGTTGGATGAATCCTATCAGTCAAGTATCCAAAAAAAAATATGGCACGCCAGTAATTATCAGCCGAACTATTTACCAGTGGGCGCTATTTCTAACTGGCATTTCAGACAGCAACTCTCTCATTCTAAGTCGCCATGTCCTCTACCATCGAACTATTATCTATAATAATACCCGCAAGAAACGAGGAGGGATGCCTATCGGACACTATCTCAAATCTCCGCGAAACACTCAGATCACAAACCTTAAATTTCGAGCTAGTCGTAGTAGACGACCATAGCACCGATCAAACGTGGGACATACTAACACAAATTGAAGCCGACAACAAAGAAGTTATTCCCTTTCAAAACACCACCGATCCGGGCTTCGGTAACGCTGTAAGGTTTGGTCTTTCCAAAATGTCTGGCGATGCTGCCGTAGTTTACATGGCCGATCAGTCAGACGATCCAGAAGATGTCGTAAGATACTGGGAAAAACTAAATGAAGGATATGACTGCGTGTTCGGCAGTCGATTCACCAAGGGAAGTCAGGTAATTGACTACCCCATTTTCAAATACATCCTCAACCGTTTTGCAAATAAGGTCATACAGATTTTGTTTCGTATCCGCCTTAACGATACCACAAACGCATTTAAGGCCTACCGCAAGGAAGTGATAGAGGGATGCCAGCCACTCCTTTCACCGCATTTTAATCTCACAGTCGAACTTCCACTGAAGGCGATTATCCGCGGTTATACGTGGAGCACAATTCCGATTAGTTGGAAGAACCGTAAGAGCGGAACGGCCAAGTTCAAAATCAAGGAGATGGGTAGCCGCTATATTTTTATCATCCTCTACGCGTGGCTCGAGAAGTTCTTTAGTCGCGGAGACTATCACCGCTCGAACCAGACACCTAAGGAAGAAAAGCCTGATTAGCCGCCTTAAATTATCATGCCCGCACCCACGGTAACGTTCGTGTTCGGGTCAATGAGTATGAAGCTGCCTGTTGCTCGATTGTTCTTGTAGGAATCGTAGAATAACGGGGCTGAGACTCTTAGACAAATTCGCCCGATTTCATTCAATTTGAACTCAGGGTCTCCTTCAACTTTATGAAGCGTATTGACGTTCACCTTGTAACGAGCTTCACGTACAATGGCCTTCACCTCTTTCGTTGTATGCTTGAGCAAGTAGCGACTCCCAGGCCGCAGGGTTTCGGTATCCGAGAACCAACAAACCATGGCCTCAATATCCTGACCGACCTCAGGCTTATTATTCGGCTTAACGATCATGTCCCCCCGACTAATGTCTATCTCATCATAAAGCAGCATGGACACGGATTGCGGCGCAAAGGCTTCTGCCAATTCACCATCCATCGTATGAATCGCTTTGATACGACTCGTAAAACCCGATGGAAGAACCGTGACCTCGTCGCCAGGTTTGAATACGCCACTGGCCACCCGCCCGGCATACCCACGAAAGTCATGATGCTCTGAAGACTGCGGCCTAATAACCCATTGAACCGGAAAGCGGGAATCAACATGATTGTGTGCATTACCGATGTACACCGTTTCGAGTGTCTCAAGTAAAGGCGCACCCCCGTACCAAGGCATGTTTTCAGACCGATCTACCACGTTATCTCCCAAGAGCGCGCTAATCGGAATAAACCGAACATCCGTCAGATCCAAGCGTGAAGCAAATTTCCGAAAGTCTGCCTCAACCTTGCGGTATACAGACTCATCCCAATCCACGAGATCCATTTTGTTAACACAAACAACGATGTGCTGAATCTGCAATAAAGTGGCAATAAAGGCATGACGGCAGGTTTGTTCGACCACCCCATGACGCGCATCAACCAACAAAATCGCAAGATTCGCCGAAGAAGCGCCCGTGACCATGTTCCGGGTATACTGGATATGACCAGGCGTGTCTGCTATGATGAACTTACGTCGCGGAGTCGCAAAATACCGGTAAGCAACGTCAATCGTAATCCCCTGTTCACGCTCTGCTTTCAATCCATCCGTCAAGAGTGCCAGGTTAACATTCTCGTCACCACGCTTTTGAGACGATGTTTCGACAGCGTCCCACTGGTCTTCAAAAATTGATTTACTATCGTACAGCAGACGCCCGATCAGCGTGCTCTTACCGTCATCGACACTACCCGCTGTTGTAAAGCGGAGTAAGTCCATGTTGCTTTCTATTATCTCTGTCTCCATAGGAAATTGCTTAAAAATACCCTTCTTTCTTACGATCTTCCATCGCGGTCTCCGTACGTTTGTCATCAGCTCTCGCACCCCGCTCTGTCACTCTGGCAGCGGCGACCTCAACCACAATGTCCTCCACTGAATCTGCCGGAGACTCTACCGCACCCGTATTCGTCATATCACCAACAGTCCTGAAGCGTACGACTCGCTCTTCCACTGACTCACTCTCTAAAGGAGTTACGAATTCGGACTTGGCAAGCAACACACCTTGGCGATCAAAGACCTCTCGTTTGTGCGAAAAATAAATGGGAGGTAGCTCGATTTTCTCCCACAGAATATACTGCCAAACATCCAACTCGGTCCAGTTACTCAGCGGAAAAATCCGAAAGTTTTCACCGAAGTGCTTCCGGCCATTAAACAAGTTCCACAACTCCGGTCGTTGATTTTTGGGATCCCATTGGCCAAACTCATCACGGTGAGAGAAAAAGCGTTCCTTGGCCCGTGCCTTCTCTTCGTCTCTTCTGGCACCCCCCAAGCAAGCATCAAAGTTAAATTCTTCGATCGCATCGAGCAACGTAACGATCTGCAGCCGATTTCGGCTGGCATTAGCCCCCTTCTCCTCAGTGGCTCGCCCTTGGTCAATCGAGTCCTGTACCAGTTTCACAATGAGCCGTTCACCAAGCTTTCCAACCAGTTCGTCACGAAATTGAATGGTCTCAGGGAAATTGTGCCCGGTATCCACGTGCATGAGCGGAAACGGGAGCTTGGCAGGATGAAAAGCCTTCAATGCCAAATGCAGCATCACAATCGAGTCTTTTCCTCCGGAAAATAACAGTACCGGGTTTTCGAATTGAGCGGCTACTTCGCGCATGATGAAGATAGCCTCTGATTCCAGTTGTTTGATATGACTTAGTCGGTAGTCCATGGTAAAACCAAAAGGGAGTTATTCAGAAATTTGGATAGTTGGAAGGATTTTAGGGAGCAAAGACTGAGAACAATCATCGATCCCAGAAGACTCAGTGTTAACGGTGATAACTTTTTCTGATACGGGCGGCTCAAACGATGAGTCCTTACCCGTAAACTGCTTTATTTCACCGGACTTAGCCTTAGCGTAAAGACCTTTAACGTCTCGTTCCGCACAGGTTTCGAAAGAAGCCTCCACGTAGATTTCAGTGAAATCTGACTCGCCGATTACTGATTTGGCGTTTTCACGTAGTTCAATCTTGGGAGTTATAAAGGATACGAGGGTTACGATACCTGACTGCGCGAATAATTTGGCCACTTCAGAGATACGCCTGATGTTTTCTGAGCGATCGTCATCTGAAAATCCCAAATTACTGTTGAGGCCCGTTCGGATGTTATCTCCATCCAATACTTGAACGAAATAACCCGCTGCAAAGAGTTGCTTTTCAAGCGCATACGCCAACGTACTTTTTCCAGATCCCGACAATCCATAGAACCAAAACACGTGCCCACGTTGCTTCAACTGAGACTCTTTTCGGTCACGCGGAAGAAGTCCGGCAAAATCAGGATGTATTTCTTTGGTATCTTGGGTCATAAACCTAAATTAAAAAGATTGGAGCTCTCTGATAATTTATCCAGACATAAATTCATAACTTTAAATTGATGACCAGACTGTATTTCTCAATTGTAACTCCTGTCTGATTTAGACGATTTTTTCAATGAATGAACATACTCTTCGTACACTACGGCAGTTTTTCCTCCAATAGTATCAATCACATTGGACCATTTGCGGCGGAACTGAAGAAACAAGGCTATGATGTAGCGATTGCATTACCAGAGTTAGATACATCCTTTCGCTACTTCCCCTACCATGAAGTCCCCGTCTACAGTTACGAAGACCTATTGGAGGACCCCAATCGATTTAGCGGAAAGCCCCCCGAAATCATTCATGCCTGGACTCCGAGGGAAATCATTAGACAGTTTGTCGATGAACTCAGGCAAAAGGTAAGCGCGCCCTACATTATTCATTTAGAGGACGACGAAATGGCGATTCGCAAACCTTCGGATGGAGCAACTGGAAGCAACCTTGACCGCACCGATCCGCTTCATGGTTCGTGGTTCATGGAAACCGCCGATGCGTTTACGGTCATCATCGATAGCCTAAAGGAAGACGTTCCTCCTGGAAAACCAACGCACGTACTTTCCCCTGGATTCGATAAACGATCGGCCCGCAACAATCCAATTCTGCCATTTACCAAGAAGACTTTTGGCATACCGGAAGAGTTTAAGATCATCGTCTACCCAGGAGCTGCTTCGGGTGCCAACAGCCAGGATCTCGAAGACTTATTACTGGCGATTCATATTCTTAATACCCACGGAACGCCGACGATTCTTCTAAAAACGGGATTCCCCGACTTAAAAATCCGAAAGTCGTTACCGGATGACGCTCGTAGCTGGATCCGAGACGTGGGGTTCCTCGAACGCAATCAAGTCTGGCGACTGATAGAGCTGGCCGACCTGGTCATCCAGCCAGGGCGCATAAACCACTACAATGAGAAGCGACTCCCCTCGAAGCTTCCCGATTTCCTAAGCCTGGGCAAACCGGTCATCACGTCTCAAGCAAACCTCGGCAACCTACTAATTGATCGCGAACAAGCGCTTATTCTCAAAGAGTCCACGGCTGAGGAAATCGCAGCACGCTGCCAGGAGCTCTTTTCAGACCCAGCACTAGCGAGAAAACTGGCTACTGCGGGAAAGGAATTCGCTCAAGAATGGTTTGACCTAAGCAACAATACTAAAGGCCTCGCAGCCTTCTATCAACGAATCCTGGAAACAAGTTCAGAATCAATAGCCAAAGCACCAGGAAGCCAGCTAGACAGCGCGATCGAAGCACTGGATAAGGCACTCGCGCCGATCGAAAAACCAACCGCAGCAACACTCATGTTGGGGGAATACCTCAAAAAGGCTCGAAATATGGACGCCCCACAAAGGTCCGGTTCAAAAAGTCCGATTCAGGCACAGATCGAAATGCAGGTTTACTTTCCACAGGCTCCAGAAATCCTGGAGCTCGGTTCTATTCGCCTATGGTATCCAGAGCAAAATCGGCAAACAATCACAGTTCCATTCAACCCACCACTAGATCTCGATTGGTTACGGATCGATCCCGGTCAATACCCGGGAACCTACATCCTCAAGTCTTGGAGTATTCTCGACGCGAACCGAAAACCACTGTTTCACTGGAAACCAGTGAAGGATAATCCAGTAACCTGCCAGGTAAACGGAATGACTGAAGGTCCTATAACTGACGACGGTCAGGAGTTCTGGGGACTTACTCACGACCCGCAGCTCCTCTTTGCGCCACTACCCAAAATCACCCTGAGCGATGTTCGATGGCTTACGATCGAGTTCATCGCCACGGAAATCGAATCTCCACTGAGTAAACCCCTCAAACTAAAGCGGCGGCCAAGCAAACGAGAAGAAGCCCTAAAAATACGCACACAAGAACGCATAGATGCCCTACTCGCAAAGCTTGAAAGAAGAGGGTCATTCTTCCTCAGGCTCGCAGATCGATTCAAGAAAGGATAAAGGGTTGATCAATTAGTTCAATCTGCTCTCAATGCACTGTTTTCGACTTTGATGCCGCTCCTTAAAAGGTTATCCCGAGTGTTTAGTGAATTTGTGCCGATCATCACATACCGGCATGGGATAACGGAGACTCCGGATGGAACGCGTTACTCGATCGACGGCCCCAAATGGCTCCGACCCAAGCAACGAGAATTTTTACTTAGAGGCTGGTGCTTCAATGAAGGTAAGACCATCGAATCGGTCCGGATAATCACCAAACAGGGCACGCAAACAGCTCGATTTGGAATCGAACGGCACGATCTTCTAGAGGCTTTCAACAGTAAAAACGAGCGGGTCCTATACTCAGGGTTTGAAGTTCCCCTTAAAGTAGGTCGTGGATCCACCCGCTTTGAGATCGAACTGAAATTTGAAGGCGGGGATTGGCAGCCTTTAGTCACAGAGTATCTCATCCGCCCTCGCCTAAAGACATTTGACCCCGATAACTCGATCCGATCGAAGCATCCCTATACAGAGTGGGTGAAGGCCTACGATACCCTTTCCACGAAGGACCATGAGGGAATCACATCCCACATAACGCACTTCCACCACAAGCCTCTCATTTCAGTAGTAGTCCCAACCTACAACACCTCCGTAAAGCTTCTGGACACCATGATTGAGAGCGTCCGTGGTCAACTTTATGAAAACTGGGAGCTCTGCATTGCAGACGACAATTCAACTGATAAGCGTACGCGCAAACGCCTGAAATTTTGGGAGGAAAAAGACGCTCGAATACAAGTCACTTACCGGTCCGAAAACGGACATATCTCGGAGTGCACTAATACCGCTATTGAAACGGTGAACGGTGAGTTTGTTGCATTACTTGATCACGATGACGAATTACCAGCCCACGCCCTCTACTACGTCGCCCTGGAGATCCTGAATCACCCAGACGTTCAGATCATCTATTCCGACGAAGACAAAATAACCACGGATGGCTACCGACTGGATCCCTATTTCAAACCCGACTTCGGACCTGACCTACTCTGCTCACACAATTTTGTCTCACATCTCGGAGTTTATAAAACGGAGCTTATCAAAACTATTGGAGGTTTCAGGAAGGACTTTGTAGGATCACAGGACTGGGACCTTGTCTTGAGATGCCTGGATGTGGTTCAGCACCATCAGATTCGACACATCCCTCGCATACTCTATCACTGGCGCCTTTCAAACGACTCAACCAGTGCCAGTGTGGGCAACAAAGACTACGCCGTGACGTCCGGGCACCGGGCATTACAAGAATACCTGGACAAACACGAGCCAACGGGGTCCGTAGAAAACGGACCCACTGCAGGCTCATTCAGGATCCGCTACGCAACCCCAGATGACCCGCTCGCATCCATCATCATTCTAACCAAGAACAACGCGGACTTACTCAAACAATGCGTAGAGTCGATACTGACCCAAACCACGTATCCGAACTTTGAATTGATCATCGTTGATAACGGCAGCGACGAGGAAGCCGCGATTGAACTGTTGAGGAGCTACGATCCTATCGATAATATCTCTGTCCTGAAACATCCGATACCGTTCAACTTTTCGGAGCTGAACAATTGGGCCGCTAATCAATTAAAGAGTGACGTTTTCGTATTCCTCAACAACGACATGGAAGTTATCGAACCTGACTGGCTAAGAGAGCTGGTTAGCCATGCCCTGCGCAACGGCGTAGGTCCCGTTGGAACCAAGCTACTATACCCGGACGACTATATTCAACACGCCGGAATGATTCTGGGAATCGGTGGGGTCGCTGGCCATGCCTTTAAATACCTTCACCGACAAAACCCCGGGCAAATCGGACGAGCAGGTATCATTCAAAACTATTCAGCCGTCACAGCTGCCTGTATGGCGATCAAGAGAACCGTGTTTGAAGAACTGGGAGGCTTCGATGCCGAGAATCTGGGTACCGCTTACAATGATGCGGATCTTTGCCTTCGTGCCTGGGAGAAAGGCTATCGAACCGTCTACACACCTTACGCGTTGCTCTACCATCACGAATCAGCATCAAGAGGTCTGGAGAACAACTCGGAGAAGCGGATCAGATGGCAACAAGAGGCGGATTTTCTTTCGAACAAATGGCGATCAAGCATAGAAAACGACCCCTTCTATAATCCCGCCCTCACACTACTCATGGAAGACTTCAGTCTCGCGAAACCACCGCGTTACAAGAATCCCTGGCAATCCTATGAGAAAGCGAATGATTAGACCTTTCGCCGGCTTATACTACCAACTCCCTTGGACTCCAAAACTAGAGGCCAAAGTAATTGATGTAAGCCATTGGTTACAAGTGAATCGGCTTACCGTCGTATTTGGAGTCATCACACCCAAAGATTCCAGGATAGCCATTACAAGAAATGGAGTCGCTCTTAGTTACACCGTTCTGGACGAGGCTCCTCCGCCCTATACTTCAAAAAAGCAGGAACAAGTCATCACGATATCAACTACTTTCGATTCAGAACCGAAAGATGCGATCATCCATATTGAGGTAACCCCAAGTGGTGGCTCCACAGTAGTTCCTGCACTTCGAATCGAGTCGAGCGACCTCAAGCCCAACCAGTTAAAGCGCCCCTTCTTTCACAGTATCGACGGAATTTTGAATCAACCGGATATCGAAACCCGGATCGTATATGGCTGGGGCTTCGCCCTAAACCCCCTTCGCTTTAAAGAGGTTCAGGCCAGGCTAGACGAAACCCCCTTGAATATTGAATTCCCGCTGCTTCGTGAAGATGTTCGGTCGGCCTATCCAGAACAGTTGGATGCTCAGAAATGCGGATTCGAGTGCGAGCTCCCTCCGAACCGAAATGACGGAACCCTGACTCTCGAATGCAAGCTCGACTCCGGCCCCTGGATCGAATTGAGCCAGATGAGCCTGGAATCGCTGGACGTTAGAGAAGCAAAACCAGCCGTAGAAACACTTCCAACAGATCAACCACTAGAAACTGAATACTTGTTCAACGTGGATACCGTTTACGTTGAGCAGCAGAAGAAATTAAAGACGAAAATTCTCGGCTGGGTATTCCTCAAAGACGGGCCCGCGATTGCCGATGTCAGGATTCTTTATCGGGAAGAAATACTCAACTGTCGCTACGGCCTACAACGAGGAGACGTCCATCAAGAGTTCCTCGGTCAGGCGAACGCTCAATATCCGGGCTTTGAGGTATTGATGGATGATATTCCCGGTAACCCAAACTTGAAATTTCAGTTTCGAACCGAAGCGGGTCCCTGGATCGAGTTCGACCAACGGAAACCGGCTCAGATACCAAGTACTTTCTATACCGATAAAAAGATCCCTTCCTCAAAAAGCGGAGTCCGATCCAATGTCGAAAATGCTCAGATAGGAAGAAGGTATGGACACCAGTTTATGATCACCGGCTGGTGTTTTCGGGTCGATGACCAGCCTATCGATGAGATCCGAATCCGAACGGGTAAAAAGACCTTTAACGGCAGAACCGGAATTAAGCGGAAGGATGTATTTGCCGAAAACAAACACTCCCACTCCAATAGTTTACAGTCAGGTTTCGAAATCCCCCTCGATGATATTCCTCGAACTTCGAAGCTCAAATTTGAATACAAGAATGCCAAGAGGCGATGGACACTGTTTGCCGTCGAAGAATTTTCCAAGTTCCCCGTCTCACATTTCGCTTCTCAGTCCGAAGAGAAACGAGACTTCAACAAATGGCTCATTAAATACGACTCCTTATTGTCCATAGAAAAAGGTCGGGTTGAGGGACTCCTTGAAGAATTGGACTATCAACCCAAAATATCCATCATCATGCCGGTCTACAACACACCGGCGATCTACCTTCGTAAGGCGATTCAATCGGTGCTGGATCAATACTACCAATACTGGGAGCTCTGCATCGCCGATGATGCTTCAACAGAAGATCACGTCTGGAAGTTACTGGAAGAATTCGAAGCCACAGACGAGCGTATCAGGATAACACGCAGGCAAGAAAACGGGCATATCTGTGAAGCTTCGAACTCCGCACTGACCCTCGCCACCGGTGAGTGGTGCGCATTCCTCGACCATGACGACGCCTACCCCAAAGACGCGCTCTTAAGGACAGTTGAGTTCATGAATAAATTCCCACGTGCTGAATTATTTTATTCAGATGAGGATAAATTGGATACCGAAGACAAGCGGCATGACCCCTATTTTAAACCCGACTGGAATCCCGAACTACTCGAAGGGCAGAATTTTCTTTGCCACCTCACAGTCACCAAATCTGAACTGATTAGAGAAGTTGGCGGCTTCCAACCCGGACTCGAGGGCAGCCAGGATTGGGATCTATTCTTAAAGATTACGGAACGACTCGGCACCGATCAGGTAGTTCATATCCCCTACCTGCTTTACCACTGGCGAGCTATCGAAGGCTCGACCGCATTAGCGTTGGAGGAAAAAGGCTATATTCGCGAATCATCCCTTAAGACACTGCAAGGCCACTGCGAAAGAACGAACCCAAGCGTTGAGATTCACCCGATCGCTCATGGCCATTGGAGACTGAAGTATCAGGTACCCAACCCAGCGCCAACCGTATCGATTATAATTCCAACAAAGGATCAGGCGGATATACTACACGCGTGTATCACCAGTATCCAAAATCAAACTACCTATCCGAATTACGACATACTGATCGTCGACAACAACTCTACAGAAGAGGCTACAATGAAACTCTTCCAGACACTTCGAGCCGAAGGCATCGAAGTACTGCAATATCCAGAGCCATTCAATTTCTCTGCGATCAACAACTTTGCCGCATCCAAAGCCAAGGGCGAATACCTGGTGTTCATGAACAATGACATGACCATCATCAATGGTGACTGGCTCAATGAAATGATCAGCCACGCTTGCAAGCCCCATGTAGGCGCCGTCGGCGCAAAACTCTACTACCCTGAAGATTGCGTACAACATGCCGGAGTCATTTTGGGGATAAACGGTGTTGCCGGACACTGTTTCAAATATGCTGCCCGTGGAGAACCGGGGCAACGCAACCGCCTGAATCTAACCCAACAGTTTTCTGCGGTGACCGCAGCCTGTCTGGCCGTAAGAAAAGAAATATTCGAGCAAGTAAAGGGCTTCGAGGAAGAGCAGCTGGGAGTCGCATTTAACGACATTGATCTCTGCCTTCGCATAAAGGAAGCCGGCTATGCAAATATCTGGACCCCCTACGCACAGCTCTACCATCACGAATCATTATCTCGCGGAGACGACAATGATCAGTCGAAGAAAGTACGAGTGGATGACGAGATCGCATATATGCGCAAGCGATGGGGAGAACTACTCCAATTCGATCCCACCTACAATCCGAACCTGACCCTCGAATTCGAAGATTTCTCATTGGCTTGGCCACCCCGTTTACCAAAGCCATGAATCTGAAGTTCGACTTTATCAAACGTCCCTCCGTTACTGAGATCGGTTTCACGATTCTGAGTTTCTTATTCTTAATCCCTCAACCCTACCTAACGATCCCGGCGCTTGACGCGTCCTGGCAAGTTACGCTCGAAGAAGCCTTTTTTAAAGGATGGGAATTTGGAGCAGCCATCAATTTCACGGGCGGCCCTCTCAGTTTCCTCTACACACCTACTTCCTTAGGCTACTATGTATTCGGCCAGATTGCCGCGGAATCGGCAGTCCTTTTAGTCGCATTATTCTTAGTCTATCGAGCCCTGAGGAACCAGGCTTGGTGGATAAAATGTCTTGTCTTCGCTAGCTTTGCCCTAAGCGCAGCAACCGGCAAAGATGGGATATTCCTGATATCGATCACTGCCGGCACGATCATTCTATTGACCGGAATACCAACGAGTAAATCCAGCTATTTGATTCCCGTTTTCTTCTCGGTTTTAAGCTTAATGAAATTCTCCTTCGCGACATTGAGTATAGCCTGTATCGCCATCCTCTCAGTTCATGCGCTTCTGCAAAATGACTTTCGAAAGACGATCAACATTGTAGGCAGCTACGTCGCATCCTTTTTGCTGATCTGGCTTCTTATCGGACAAAACCTTCTTACAATTCCGGGTTTCTTTATCAACTCACTTCAAATTTCGCAGGGGTACCTGTGGAATATGAATCTAAGTGAAGATCAAACTACGTTTATTTTCCTGACTGTAGTCCTTCTACTTACAAGCGTTCCGATCTTCATATTTACACTCTTAAATCGAAAGAGTAATCAAAGCTGGTTTTTTCTGCTAATCGCAGCGGCTTCTATCTATCTCTCATGGAAGGCTGGAATCACACGAGCCGGTTCTCACATGAGTTTCTTTCTCCAAGCATCCTTAATCGTAACCCTCCTCAGCCAAGGGTTCGTCACCCGCAAAAACTGGGGTAAGGTGTGGCTGGGATTAATTGCCGTCTCCTACGTAATCGGTCTCGTCTTCATTTATCCAGGGGGCATAAAACCCATGGCATCCCTTACCTGGAAGTCTCTGCAGCATAACCTGGTTTTTTTAGTGAATCCAGACTCTCTCAATCAGACGTATACCAGAATCATCCCCATGGTACTTGCTGAGAACGAATTGCCGCAGATGAAGCAAGAGATTCGAGAGGGGAGCGTCGATCTCCTCCATTTCCAACAGTCCGTTTTGTTGTTAAACGATTTCAATTTCCAACCGAGGCCCACCATACAAAACTACCCTGCTTACAATGAGCACCTTTCAAAGCTCAACCAGCAGCACATAGAAAAGAATCCCCCGGATTATATATTAGTGAGGTATGCAACCGTAGACCAACGGTACCCTTACAGTGACGATTCGCTCTACAATCTGGAGGTTTTTAAGAACTACCGACCGCTTATGGTGGAAAAGAGCTACATGCTACTAAAGCGCACCGAGACTCCGTTAGGACTAGTATTTGAAGAACCACTACTTAAACGTAAAATTCAGTCTGGCGAGAACGTAGATATATCAAATTTCTCTGATCAATTACTCTGGTTGAAGGTCGATTACTCACCTTCATTTCTCCACAAGCTTTGCGCATTTTTCTACAAGCCTGAAATAGTCATCATGCGCGTGACTCTCGAAGACAGTACTGACAAAAACTTTCGCCTTGTCGGCGGAAATCTCAAACAAGGATTTCTTTTAAATCCATTGCTAGAGGGTGACAAAGCACTCGAAGATTTCCTCAACACCCATGCGCCTTTCACAAAAATAACGAGCTTCACCATAGCCAGTATTCCTGGAAATACCTTTTTCCCGACCAGCCATTTCGAACTCGAACTAATCGCCTTAAAGAAAGAGGCGA
This sequence comes from uncultured Opitutales bacterium, assembly GCA_937920335.1. Lineage (GTDB taxonomy): Bacteria > Verrucomicrobiota > Verrucomicrobiia > Opitutales > UBA2995 > UBA2995. The sequence continues at coordinate 3,423 of CALGUT010000822.1, read as the reverse complement.
CCCCGTAAAGGGCCGCCTCGAAATTAATTTAAACTACGGGTAATCTCACTCAGAAACTTCGTAGATCTCTACAAGTCCAATACCAGTATTGTCGCCACTTCCCGAGAGGATAGCTGTGTAAGCACCTGGATCCAATGTAATTAGAATCGCAGATTCATCAGCGGCCCCTGGAGGAAGAAGAGAACTAACCGTCCCTGAGTTTGATGCAGACTGCCAGTCATCGTTTTCGGCAATCTTATTACCACCAGAGTATAGCTCTAACTTAGAATCGTTCAGTGCATTACTCACCCCAGCTGATCCAAGGCTAGTTCCGAGACCTCTTATAAGAACTTCCTTCGGACGGCTACCTGATACCACAAACCCTCCAATAACCCGCTGGTCATCGGTTCCTACAAGTGAACGAGTTGAGATATTGATCAGGCGACTTGAAACTCCACCGGGATTCTCATCTTCAACGTAATACACTTCTACAAGACCAACTCCGCTTTTACCTTGAGAATCGGTTACGTGCGCCGTATACGCACCTGGAAGAAGATCAGCGATAATCACCGCTTCATTAGGATCGATGGGGGCCAGTCCGTATTGAGCGATCAGCGTAGGAGATGTTCCGTTGATCCACTTCTCGTTGGAAGCAATTGCCTTTCCATCTTTCAATAGCAACAAATCTGGGTCTGGGACCACCATTGATGGGCTTACACCACCTTGAATGAGAGAGTTTCCCAACGCGCGAATGATCACCCGTGAATATTTTCCTGCGTCACCCTTAACAACAAAACCGGCGATCATCGTCTCTTGGTCAACACCTACCCAACCGCGGGTTGATACGTTGACCAGTTTAGCTTCGTCTATTGGGCTTTGGTTAATATTTAAAACAACATCTCCTTCATCCCCTCCGACACCATCGACGGCTATATGGTAGGTTCTTCCAGGCAACGCGAGAAACTCGAGTCTACTGAAGCTCACAGCGTCAGTAGCGTCATCGTTACCACCAATTTCAGCTAGAGCATTCAATCCGGCGCCACGGTAAACACCCAACGCCGTGTCAAAGCTACTTCCTTGAGTATCAATGGTTACCATTCCTTTAATTGTGGGAGACCATGTCCACCATACCGACTTACCACCGGCTAATCCTCCGTGAGCCGGCTCGCCAGCTTCAAAGGTTCTATTGAAGTTGTCTCCAATTCCAACGACATTGCTTGAACCTCCCAATTTGAAAGAATCGATAAAGTTGTCGTTTTCAGGACGAAAGCTCAATTGAACAATTACAATACCTCCGGCAGCTTCACCCCCGGTCGTCGCTCCGTCTACCGCGATGCGATAAGTTGTTCCAGCTATCGCATCGAAAACTAAACTGGTAGGATCGAATCTCAACGGGTCTTCAATTGAAGTTTCCTCAACAAGTGCTGTCACTTCAGAACCAACGTAAACACCGACGATTGTAGGGATCGTGCTCTCCTCAGTCGTTATTCTAACGATTCCGTTTCCTGGAGCTGTCCAACACCACCAGACAGATTTTCCGCCAGGCTGACTTGCGTGCATCGGTTCACCACTTTCTCGAGTTGCAAACTGATTCGATACAGACCTGCTGTCAGTATAACCATTCAGCTCTCCACATTCAGCAAATGTATCTCCGCCTGAAATACCCACATTTAAGAAATTCAAGACAACTTCTCCTTGATCGGGTTCAAGCGAAACAGCATCAACTGCTATATAGTAAACGCTACCTGCCAAAATCTCAAACACCACCTGGCTGGTCAATTCCGGACCAATATCATTATCATTCGATCCATTCTTCACTGGGCTAAGATTTTTCAAAGCAGTTCCCTCATACACAGCTAGAACGGTATCAAAATCACTTCCATCAGTATCCAGGATAGCGATACCGTTGATATCAGATCTGAAGCGCCACCAAATAGAATGTTTTGGCAAGAATCCGGCATGAAATGGCTCGGCCAATTCTGAGTCCGCATCATTAACAGAACCCGCGAAAGTACCTTTATCTTCGGTTATCAAAATCGCATTCCTAAAGTCGTTATTTATAGGCCTTGGAAGCAGATCTGGACCTCCATCTGAACTGCCTTCTGCTAGGAAGATTAAGAAAACTTCTCCCTGACCGGGTTCGAGTGAAACAGCATCAACTGCTATATAGTAAACGCTACCTGCCAAAATCTCAAACATCACCTGACTGGTCAAATCTGGACCGGTATGATTATCATTCGATCCATTCTTCACTGGGCTAAGGGTGTTCAAAGTGGTCCCCTCATACACGGCTAGAATGGTATCAAAATCACTTCCATCAGTATTCAGTTTAGCAATACCGTTGATATCAGAGCTAAAGCGCCACCATACAGAGCGTTTCGGTAAGGATCCGGCATGAAATGGCTCGGCCAATTCTGAATCCGCATTATTAACAAAGCTCGTGAAAACACCTTCACTTTCGGTAATCGGAATCGCATTATTAAAATCGTTATTTACAGGTCCTAGACGCAGATTCAGATTAATCGCTCCTGCTTCAGTGATACCTGTGATTGGATCAAAAACACCATCTACTGCTATGTAATAGGTAGAACCTTCTCGAACTCCCACCGAAACCGCACTTGTCAGTTTTCCCGGGTAAACATCATCATTACTGACAACTTCTGTTAAGGCACTTACCGTGTCGCCTTCATACACTCCAAGCAAAGTGTTAATCTCACTACCTTCTGTATCGATAAACAAGGCACCATCGGCCGGTGCAGTCCAGGTATACCAGAGCGACTTACCCCCCTCATTCCCAGCGTGCTTAGGTTCACCCGGCTCTTGAACCGCATTGACATTATCTCCCTCAGCAGTGATCGCATATAAGTCATCTGTACCTAACCCAAGTTCTTCAGCACTGCTAAAGAGATCATTATTTTCCTGAACTATCTTTAGAGTGATATTACCTTCCGACGGAACGGCTCCAACAGGACCATCAACCGCAATGCGATATACGATGCCCCGCTGAGCTACGAAACGAACTGCGCCGTCAGACGTATACAACACGATCGGCTGTCCTGTCTGCGGGTCTGTCTCTATGCCTGTGACATTGTCTCCAACCAGAGTCGGCTCCAAAGAGTTCAACGAATCGCCCGTGTAAACCGCAATAATCGGTTTCCAGTCGTTTTTATCGAGCACCGTAGTTGCAATTGTTGAGATGGTCACCACTCCAGTTGTGGGAGCTTCCCATGACCACCAGATAGACTTACCAACGCTTGCAAGTGCGTGATTAGGCTCACCACCTTCACGTCCCGCCGTTACGTTGCTTGATTCGACTTCATGCGCAAGAAATGTAAGAAACTCACTGGTTTCATCTGTGTAAGAAAAAAGATCATTATAGGGCTGGAAAGACAGATCGAATCTATAGTCGCCGAAGGCCCCACCAGCACCGTCTACGGCTATGGC
>CALGUT010000821.1 GCA_937920335.1 uncultured Opitutales bacterium | reverse complement strand
GGGGCAGGTTCCTACAACCTCGAGTTCATCAAAATTCAGTGGCTCGGCGTTTTCATCGTCATCGTCATTTCGGTTCTCGAACTGAAATTTGACCTTCCATTCTTCGTTGAGGAGCAAGCTAGCGACGTAAGGACGTCCCGCTTTTGAGCGAAAGCCCTCGAGCGGTCCAATTTTCTTTTCCTTTAAAAGTGTATCGAGTTCCTCCAGAGCCAATTTTCGATTACCAATTACTTTGTAGATGGTTACGAGTCCGTCCTTCGATTTATACGAACGGAAGTTCTCCATCATTTTTTCGTTGTCGGTAGGACTAACCACTTCGATCTCGGTAGAAGAGTCTTCGTCATCGCCAAAGTTTTTGACGCTTTCAACAATCGCTTTGGTTTGTTCTTCTATACCCTTCATGAAGTCCTCCCGAGAAAGCTCTCCTTCTTCGATTTGATGAAGTCGATGCTCCCATTCTCCGGTAAGGTTTGGGCTTGTAAGCATCTCTGCTTTCAGGGCCACGAGAAAGTTAAGTAAGTTTTCCGCCTTGCCGGTTGGGATGATTTCTTTGCGATCACGCTCCATGTATTTAAGGGCGTAAAGATGTTCGATAATCTGAGCGCGGGTGGCTGGAGTACCCAGACCTTTTTCCTTCATGGCTTCGGCGAGTTCTTCGTCGTCCAGTAGCTTTCCTGCGCCTTCCATCGCTGAAAGGAGCGTAGCTTCCGAGTAGCGTGGTGGTGGTTTTGTCGCTTCCTGCTTCGCTTCTACGGAGTTTACATTAGCGGTAGCCGGATTTCCATCGGCGTCCGTCAATGCGACCAGGTTATCATCTCCACCGGTATCCTTGCCGTATACGGTCAACCAACCGGGGAATGCCAAGACTTTACCTTCTGTCTTAAAGGTATGATCGGCTGCAACGGAAAGTCTGGTCGTAACGTCGAATTCAGCAGCCGGATAAAAGATCGCAATAAATCTACGAGTGATCATGTCGTAGAGTTTTGCCTCTTCTGGATTCAGGCTCTTCGCCGGTGCATTGGTTGGAATGATGGCAAAGTGATCACTGATCTGCTTATTATTGAAAATCCGTTTGTCGGGTTTTATCCAATCGTTGGTGAGAACCTCTTGCGCGTGATTCTGGAAGTCACCTGAAAGATTTGCCAACGTGTCTTTACAGATGGGGATGTAGTCCTCTGGAAGTGCCTTTGAGTCGGTTCTCGGATACGTAATCATCTTGTGCCGCTCATAGAGTCCTTGAGCCAAGGAAAGAGTGCGAGCAGCCCCAAAGCCGAAACGATTGTTTGCCTCCCTCTGAAGGGATGTCAGGTCGTAAAGTCTTGGAGAGATCTGTTTCGTTCGCTTTTTCTTTTCAGTAACTTCCGCATGCGGGGCGTTCTTTACCGCCTCAGCGATTTGTTCGGCGGTCGGCGCATCCCAGATGCGGTCTACTTTATCCAGCTCATCGTCGTTTTTCTTCCAATTAGGCTTCTGATAGACACCTTCGTATTGGCCTTCGGTGATACCGAATTTTGCGCTGATGCGCCAAAAGTCCCGTGGCTTGAAATTTCTGATCTCGAGCTCCCGTTCCATGACAATTGCCAGGGTAGGGGTCTGCACTCTTCCCACCGTGGCGACTTGGCCGGCGCGGGACCCAAACATGCGCTTTGTGATCGCACGGGTTCCGTTGATACCGATTAACCAATCCGATTCACTTCGGCAGCGAGCTGCATGTTGGAGACCTTCCATTTCCGTTCCTTCGCGCAGGTTCTGGAAAGCATCTCGAATGGCGCCGAGTGTCATCGAAGAGAGCCATAAGCGCTTTACGGGCTTTTTGCATTTTGCGAGCTCGATGATGTAGGTAAAGATAAGCTCTCCTTCACGACCCGCGTCACAAGCATTGATGACGGCGTCGACATCTTTTCGGGCCAGGAGTTTCTTGAGTTCCTGGTATTTGGGCTTCGTTCTGGTAATAGGCTTAAGCTCAAATTTCTCAGGGACTATGGGAAGGCTCTTGAGACTCCAGAACTTGAGCTTTTTGTCGATGTCCTCTGGCATGAACAGCTCAACGAGGTGACCGACGGCAGAGCTTATAACGTATTCGTCGTTTTCGTACCAATCGCCCTTTTTAGGCACTTTGCCAAGGGCAGTAGCCAAGTCTCGGGCTACACTAGGTTTTTCCGCGATGATCAGGCTTTTCATAGGTGATGTAGGGGATTAGGAATCGCCGCCTTGAGTTGCTTCAATGGCTTTGTCGAGCATGTCGAGATACTCACGTATAGTTGCCTCGGTTTCGTTGCCCATATTGTTGATTCGAAATGTCTTTCCTTTGATTTTACCGTATCCTTGATCCATCTGCGCATTACAATTCTCACGCAGGTATTTGTTCATGGCAGGAATGTCTAGCTTTCCGTTTTCGTTGCTGACGCAACAAAGTGAGACGGCTTCGTAGCCGGTTTCGGGAAAAAGGCTTAGACCTCTTTCTTTAACCCAATTACGAACGATCGTGTTGAGTTCGCGGTGACGCTTGTAGCGATTCTCCAACCCCTCGGCGTTGATGGTGGCCAGTTGTTGTTTGAGGGCATAGATATGAGAGATGGTCGGCGTGCTTGGGGTCATTCCTTTCTCATGGTTTTTTTGGAATTCGTGGAAATCGAAGTAGTAACCTCTGTCAGGAAGTTGTGCAGCCCGATCCAATGCCTTCTGACTGACGGATAACAATGCCATCCCGGGAGGAAGTGCCAATGCTTTCTGTGAACCCGTCAAGATAACATCGATCCCCAGACGATCCTTTTCGATTGGAAGGACCGTGAAAGAACTGACTGTATCTATTATAGAAATGACGTCGGGAAAATCTCTCAGAACTTGCATGATCTCCTCGAGAGGATTCATGGTTCCGGTTGATGTTTCATTGTGGATGAGTGTTATAGCGTCGAATTCCCCGGTTTCCAATTCGCGACGAATATCTTCTGGTTTGATGGCCGTCCCCCAATCGTACTGCAGAGCCTTCGCTTTTTTGCCGCAGCGTTTGCTGACATCGAACCATTTATCGGAAAATGCACCGGACATGCAGTTCAGCACGCCCTCCTTTACGACGTTCCTCAAAGCGCCCTCCATCAGGCCCCATGCGCTACTGGTGCTTATATAGACAGGGTCTTGAGTGTAAAAAAGCTTTTGCAGATCCGGTTGGATGGACTGGTAGAGCTCAACAAACTCGGGGCTTCTATGTCCGATCATGGGCGTACCCATAGCTTTCAAGGTCTCTTCGGAAACCTCTACGGGGCCTGGAATATAAAGTCTAAAACTCACTGCAGCTTGGCTTTCAGGTTCTTGGGTAAATTTCAATTCGGACAACTCCGACACAAAAATAACTTAAAAAGGGTAGTCGGGATTGCTTCGTCAATCACGGAGTTGGTCTGTTGCGGAAAAACTGGAAGAATTCTTGATTAGTCGATTGATAGAGCAGGTTTTTGCGGAACTAGGGTATTCATGATTTAGGTCTTGAGGTTTATTCGGCTTCAGAGAAGCCTCATTTGATCTCGACTACCTGACCGTCTGCATTTCCTTATCGCTTTATGCTGAAACGCTTATCTACGCGTGTGAACCAATCCCTGGAATGTTTTGCCCAATTTGCGGAAGACGTCTTAATGGATCGGCGCGAGGGTCGCCGGGTAGCTATGTTTTCAGCGTTACTGAAGGCACTCTCAATTCTGATGAATGGGTTGGTCCAGTTGCGGCTTTGGTTATACGATAATCGGATCATGCGTTCTCGCCATCTGGGTTGTTTGGTGGTTGTGGTCGGCAATCTTACCGTGGGCGGTACCGGGAAGACCCCCGTGGTTGAAAAATTTGCCCGGTCTCTCGCGTCACGGGGTCGCAAGGTCGCCATTCTGAGTCGCGGATATAAGAGTAAGCCGTTGCCGTTCTGGAAACGATGGGCCAGACAGATTTCGCATATGGGAGATCCTCCGCCTAAGGTAGTCAGCGATGGTAAACAGGTATTGCTAAACTCTGAAGAAGCCGGGGATGAGCCATTTATGTTGGCGAGTAATTTGCCTGGAGTGATGGTCTTTGTAGATAAGAACCGCGTGAATGCGGGATCCTATGCGATCAGGAAATACGGAGTCGATACCTTAATTCTAGATGATGGTTTTCAGTATTTGCCGCTTCGTGGACGGTTGAATCTATTGTTGGTTGATAAAACGAATCCGTTCGGAAATGGCCAGTTATTGCCGCGAGGTATCTTGCGTGAACCGATCAAGCATTTGAGGCGGGCGTCGTTTGTCTTTTTGACAAAATCTGACGGAGTGCCGGATCCGGAACTCGAGGCGGTGATCCGCAAAAACAATCCGGGTGTCGACATCATTGAATGTGCGCACATGCCGCAGTACCTGCAACGACTTGATACCGGAGAGAAGAAACCGCTTAGTGAATTAGACGGGAAGCGAGTAGGTGCTTTTAGCGCAATCGCGGATCATAGCAGCTTTGAGCGATTTTTGAGGAGGAATGGCGGCAAAGTCGCTTACACACGCCGTTTCCTCGATCATCACCGCTTTACCGATCAGGAGCTCGAAAACCTTTTTGATGAGGCTGGGAAGGAAGACCTTGATTTTATGGTCACCACAGAAAAAGATGCTGTGAGGATTCATAAAGACTACCCCAAGAGTATTCCGCTCTATTACTTGCGTCTGGAAATCAAGATTCTATCGGGTGATCAGGATTTCGAAAGGGCGGTATCTCGCATTTGTTTTCCTGAAAATAAAACGGAATTACCCTTTCGCCAGATGCAGAACGGCAACAAGGCTGACTAAGGGGGAAACGTTTTAGTTGCATTCCGTCCCTAACTATTTTTCAAAAAGAACTCTTAAATGCCCAACCTACCGAACCCTTCTAAGACTCAAGATCTTGAAGTTAAAGATGCTCAGCTCATTTTTAACTCTGTTTGGAACCACCTTGAGAGTGATCATGGCCGCGAAAACCTTCGATTTCCCAAGGAATTGATCTGGCTCAATGGAGCACCTGGATCTGGAAAGGGGACGCAAACGAACTTTATAATGAACTTCCGTGACCTGACGGATGGTCCGGTGGTGGTAAGTGATCTTTTAACCAGCCCTCAAGCCCAAAAGATGAAGAATGCGGGCAACATGGTCGGCGACAGGGAAGTTTTAATGTTGGTATTTAATGAGCTCCTGGACCCTCGTTATGAAAGCGGAACGGTCGTAGATGGTTTTCCACGCACGAAGGTGCAGGTCGAGTGTTTGAAGTTATTGTATCAAAAGTTAAGAGAGTTGCGCACGCAATTCTATCACACGGAACTGCGTCAACATTTCCCAAAACCCATCTTTCATATTACAGTCCTTTTTGTCGATGAACGCGAGAGTGTAGCTCGGCAGATACGACGGGGGCGCCAGACGCGCGAACACAACGAAAAGGTCCGTGCATCGGGTGTAGGAGTTCTTAAGGAGGAACGCTTGACTGACTTCGATGAAAATACAGCGCGTCGGCGTTATCGAACATTTAAAGAAGGAACTTACGAAGCGCTGAAAGACCTTCGGCAGATTTTTCACTACCATTACGTAAACGCTCATGGAACTATAAGTGAGGTACAAGAGCGAATCGTAAGGGAAATGCGTTATCAAAGTTCACTTGAACTGGGTGAACGTACTTTTGACCGGCTTCGTGTTATCCCTATTGCTGAAGAGATAGTTAGGCATGCTCGGCAGGACCTGGTGAAACGTCTGGACGATTACGCTGAAACTGATGAGGAGCTCTTTGAAAAGATAGCGGTACTTATCAATGATAAGTTCATGCCCATCATTATCCGGCATGCGATCTCCGGAATGGCTCTCATTAATTCTGAAGACAGTCTCTTTAGTGATCCTCTGGCTCTGCAGATCCTTTTGGATATATTCTCCGAACGTGGGTATCACACATCTATCGATATTCGGAAAGTAGATTCACCTTGTTCGGTGGATCTAAAGACGGGAGAGATCAAATACACCAGCAAACGGATCTACTCATTTCGCGTTCGTTTCGAAGGCAGTGAGATTCGTCGTGGTTAATTAAGTACTATTTTATGGATACACGTTATTTTGATTTGGCGAATGTTCTAACGGGGCATTCCACGGAGGTAAAGGCAGGCGACAAGGTTCTCATCGAGTCCTTTGATGTGCCCGACGATATGGTGTTGGCTTTGATACGCACTGTTCGATCGCTCGGCGGAGTTCCATTTGTCACTCACTACCATGCATCGATTACCCGTGAGTTGTTGATGGAGGCCAGCGATGATCAGTATGCCTACGATTCAGAAATCAAATTGCAGCAGATGCAAGGGGTGGACGTATACATTGCTTTGAGAGGTGCTCACAATATTTTTGAAAACTCTGATGTTCCGGGGGAGCGGATGCAAACGGCATTGAAACACTACCGCCCGGTTCAGGATTACCGGGTTCAGAAAACACGGTGGGTCGTTTTGCGTTGGCCAACGTCAGCGATGGCCCAGCAGGCTCAAATGAGCACCGAAGCGTTCGAGGATTTTTATTTCCGAGTATGCACCATGGACTACGGTCGAATGACTGTCGGTATGGATGCCTTGAAGTCGCTCATGGATAAAACCGACCAAGTGCATCTTAAAGGGCAGGGCACTGACCTGAAGTTCTCTATCAAAGACATCGGTGCTGTTACCTGTGGTGGATTTCGAAATATTCCGGATGGTGAGGTCTTCTCTTGCCCGATCAAGAATTCAGTAGAAGGGACACTGCAGTATAATGCCCCCACGGTCTATCAAGGCTCTTCGTTTGACAACGTGCGCCTCGAATTTGAACAAGGTAAAATTGTTCAGGCGACTAGTTCTGATACGCGCCGCCTTAACGAGATTTTAGATACGGATGCCGGATCTCGCTATATTGGAGAATTCTCATTGGCATTCAATCCACACATCACCCGTGCGATGCGTGATATTCTATTCGATGAAAAGATCGCGGGGTCGTTTCACTTTACTCCTGGTCAAGCTTATGAGGAGGCTGACAATGGAAATCGTTCTCAAGTCCATTGGGACATGGTGTGCATTCAGACTCCTGAATTTGGCGGCGGCGAAGTTTGGTTCGATGGAGTACTCATCCGTAAGGATGGCCTCTTTATTCCGGAAGACCTGCAGAAACTAAACCCTGATTATCTGTTGGGTGATACCTGATATTATATGAGCCGAGCCGTCGTTGATCCTTCCATCACTGAATTTATTCAGTCGCTTCCGAAAACCGAGACCCACTTACACATTGAGGGCGCGGTTCCTTGGGAACTTCTGCAGGAAACCTTTCCCGGTGAATTTGATAAGACGCCTGAAGCCTGGGCAGCTGATTTCAAATACGAGAACTTTACGACGTTCGAGAACGAGGTTCTTCATTATGCGGGATCTTATTACACGTCACCCGAACGGTACCATGAATCAGCAAAGCGGGTGTTTCAGAATCATCTCGACCAAAATGTGCGCTACGTTGAAACGAGTTTTCATTTGGGTATTCTGGAGGTAATCGGTTGTTCAGGTCCGGATATTATTGAGGCGATTCGGTCTGCTGTTCCGGACGGGTTAGAGGTCCGAGTTTTTATGGGAATGCTTAGAAATCACTATCAAGGTGAGCTGACAGCAGTCATGGATGAAATCCCCAATTGGGGAGGCTTGGATGGCATTGATATGCATGGCCATGAAACCATACCTTGGGACTCTTGGGCGGGCCAGCTTTGGCGACGCACGCAAGAAGCTGGCAAATTCACCAAAGCTCATGCGGGTGAATTCGAAGGCGCGAAAGACATTAATACAGCGTTGGATCTACTCGGAACAAAACGCATTCAGCACGGGATAGGAGCCGCTTATGACCCGGCGACGCTTCAACGTCTTCTCGATGAAGATGTGGCATTGGATATGTGTCCGGTCAGTAATGTGAAGCTTCGTTCTGTAGAAAGTGCAGAATGTCACCCTATACGAAAATTATTCGATGCCGGTGTGAAGTTAACGGTGAGTACCGATGATCCGACGGTTTTTGGAAATGACCTCGTCCACGAATATGATCTCTTAATCTCTCACCTAAACTTCACCAAGCAAGAAGTAGTTCAGGTCGTTCGCAACGGTTTCGATGTCGCCCTGGTTGATGATGCGACTCGTAGCTCATGGATATCGGAGTTGGACAGTATCGAGCTGACGCTTTAGGGTCGTTTCTTATGACCCATAAATTAAGAGTAGAGCACGGAGTGAAAAAGGTCCGGGCCGACAAATGGGTCAGTGGCCACTTTCCTGATATCAGTAGGACGCTGATTCAAAAATCTTTTGATGAAGGGCTGGTGAAGCTGAATGACGGAAGTATAGGGAAGTCAGATAAGCTTAGCGCCGGTGATGTCGTGTTTTTTCAACTACCCGAGATTAAGCAGTTGGATCTTACGCCTCAAAATATTCCCTTAAAGATTCTTTATGAGGACGAGCATATGTTGGCTTTAGATAAAGAGTCAGGAATGATCGTCCACCCTGGAGCTGGAACGAAGAACGACACATTAGTCCATGCGTTACTCCATCATTGCAAAGGAGGTCTGAGTGGAATCGGTGGAGTCGAACGTCCGGGGATCGTTCATCGTTTAGACCGTGAAACATCGGGTGTGATGGTAGTAGCTAAGTCGGATCTGGCGCACCGCGGTCTTGCTAAGGCATTTGCCGATCGAACGCTTTCCAAGCAGTATCTAGCTCTTGTGGCGGGCGTGCCTGATCGGCTTTCAGGGTCTATAGAGCTTCCCATAGGCAGAAATCAAAATCATCGTCACAAAATGACGATTCGCGAAGACGGAAAACCGGCCCATACCGACTGGGAGCTTCTTGGCGAAACCGCTGGTCCTATTTCCCTGATTCGTTGCATCATTCATAGTGGTCGTACTCATCAGATCCGAGTCCACCTTTCTGATATGGGTTATCCACTTCTGGGCGACGAAGTGTATGGCTATAAGGCTAACCGATTGGATCTTATAACCCTTCCAGCGCGCACTATGCTTCATGCCTACAAGCTAGAGCTCACTCATCCGGTTACTCAAGAGTCGCTTTATTTTACTGCTGAGCCACCCGAAGATTTTCAGGCCCTCTTTCCGGGTTGGAAGGAACTATTAGGAAAAAGTGATCGATCAAATCTTTGATTTTCCTGCTGTTGGTAGGCAATATTCTT
>CALGUT010000820.1 GCA_937920335.1 uncultured Opitutales bacterium | reverse complement strand
TCATATGACTTATAGGGAGGTAGGGTTAAAAGAAAAGGAGTAGATCAGGATTACGATAATGATCAAGATCAGGATAGAATTTGGTTTATTACGATCTTAGGACTTTGACATCTTAAAGACGAAACCCATTAATTCTTAAAGCTTCAGATTCGTATGCAAAACCCCATCCATCGCCGAAAATTCCTATCAAACCTCACCCTCGGATCGGCCGGAGCGCTTGCCTTCCCCTATCTCAGCAAAGGGACACACCACGCGTCCGCAGCCAGTAAACTGAACGTGGCCTGTGTTGGCATTGGTCACATGGGAAATGCGGCTGTAAAGGATGCACTGACCGAGAACATGGCGGCTCTCTGTGACGTCGATTGGCGGCCTGATGAATCGATCTGGGGGGACAGGAATCCCGCAAAAACCGTCGCTGATAATCCGCAGTCCGAGCAATTTACCGACTATCGCAAAATGCTCGATAAGATGCACAAAGATATCGACGTCGTGCAGATCTCCACGCCAGACCATACTCATTTCCCGATCGCAATGGCCGCCATGGAACACGGGAAACACGTCTTCGTGCAAAAGCCACTGGCCCACAATATCTGGCAGCTTCGCACCCTGCAAAAAGCAGCGCACCACTACGGCGTAAAGACCGTCATGGGCAATCAGGGGCACACTTTTGAAGGAGCCCGCCTCATCAAAGAATGGTATGATAATGAAATCCTGGGGGAAGTCAGAGAAGTGCACTGTTGGACAGATAGACCCATGCCGCCTTGGTTCATAAAGCCAAAGAGCATTCCTCCCGCCAGGGAAAAGGCGCCTCGTCTTGTAGACTGGGATCTCTGGCAGGGGCCTACCCAAGAACGCTCGTTCAGCACTGACTACGTCACCCAAAGATGGCGTGGATGGTGGGACTACGGAGTCGGTAGCTTAGGAGACATAGGATGCCACTGTATCGATACTCCTTTCTGGGCACTAGACCTGGGTATGCCAACAGCGGTGGACGTTCGCCTGGATGAACCTGCAAACGAGCAGTTTACACCCTTTGGCGCACACATTACCTATCATTTTCCCGCACGCGGCGAAAAGCCACCGGTGACTCTCCACTGGTATGAAGGGCGTCCACGGCCCCCAAAACTCGAAGGTATGGAAGAGCTTCCAAGCAACGGCATGTATATGGTCGGCTCTAAAGAGACCGTTTACCATCCCGACATGAGACCCAAAAGTCCACAGCTTTGGCCTCGTGAGCGAATGCAAGACTACCGCGAAATCCTCAAAAAGAAATCCATTCCCCGCGTGGACGGAGGCCCGCGACTAGAACTCTTCCGAGAAATCAAAGGCGAAGGCCCCCAAGCCGGTTCCAACTTTGACTACGCGGCTCCTCTGACGGAGGTCATCTTGCTCGGATCCCTAGCGATTCGCTTAGGGCATCGTATCGAATGGGATGCAAAAACCATGAAGATAACCAACGTTCCCGGCCTAGATCACCTGATCAAAGAATCCGTCCGAAAAGGCTGGTCCTACGGTGAGAACCTCTGGAGCTGACACGCAAGTCGTCCCGCTACACCTTACCCGTTATCGCGGTCGAAACAGAGCTCAGCTTCACGACGCTGATTTGCACAAATTTTCTGAGGATTTCCTTGCCGATCAGGGTATCCACATGCGGAAAATAGTATGTTATGCTGACTACCCCTAAATACGCTGCGAAAATGATCTGCTGCTTCCTACTGGTAGGTCCGTTGGCCCTTCAGGCAGCTACTGAGATTCCAGAGGGAGGCGTTTCTGTGATACCAGCTGATCCAATCGCCAGTCATACATTTTGGGCCGGTAACAACAACGGACCTGTCGGGTCGCGCGAAATCGTTACGGCTAATCATCCGGATTTTGATAAAGCTATTCGGGCTACGATTACGAACCCGAATGGCGCATTTTGGAATGGGCAAATATCGATTGCGACAACTGAAGCTGTGTCCATAAACGACGTTCTGCTCACCCGAGTGTTCTTTCGGGCAATATACACCGAGGACGAAACGGGAACCTCGTTCACCACGGTTTATCCGCAAAGCCCGGCACCTGATTTCAACAAGTTCCTGACACGGGAACTTGCGGTTTTCAAAGAGGCCGGATGGATAGAATACCTACTACCGTTCAAGATGACAGAGTCCCTCGCGGCAGGGGATCTCACGCTCCTCTTCGGACTGGGTGCTGGCGTTCATCCCCAACAGTGGGAAATCGGCGGCATTGAACTCATCAACTACAAGCAGACAAAAACGGTCGCAGAACTGCCGCAAACCAAGCCGAGCTACCTCGGTCGTGAGCCGGACGCAGTCTGGCGGAAACTCGCAGAAGATCGGATAGAGGAATATCGCAAGGGCCCCATTCGCTTACACATATTCGACGCGAACGGGACTCCCGTGCCCAACGCGGATGTTGGGCTGACCTTCGATAAGCACGCCTATCACTTTGGTTCGGCCATCTCTGTATCAAGACTCCTGAGCCAAGACGTTAACGGAGAAACGTATCGAACAAAAGTGCTGGAGCTATTCAATCAGGCAGGGCCCGAAAACGGACTCAAATGGGGCGCTTGGGATGGAGAATGGGGAACTACAAATTTTGGTCGAGATATCGCGCTCGAGGCACTCGACTGGCTCAAGGGTAACGATCTTTTCACGCGAGGCCACGTCATGGTTTGGCCATCCAAGCGCAATCTGCCCAATAGCATGCAGGAGTTCCTTCCAGAAGGAGATCCCGCGAACGCAGATCCAGCTGCCAAACAAGCAGTGCTCGACCACATTGCCGATGTGGGGGCCGCAACCGCTTCTAAGATTGATGAATGGGATGTAATCAACGAACCATTTGACAACCACTACCTGATGGACGCTTTTGGCAACGAAATCATGTTGGATTGGTTTAACAAAGCCCGAGAGGTCCTACCCGACCAAACACTCTATCTGAACGACTATGGGATTCTCTCCGGCGGCGGTCGGAACGCAGATCATCAGCAGCACTTCGAAGATACCATCCGGTATCTATTGGACAACGATGCGCCGATGGAAGCCATTGGCATGCAAGGTCACTTCAGTAGCTCGCCCACGAGTATCGAAACACTCTGGGAAGTATTGGAACGCTACTCCGCCCAGTTTCCCGAACTAAAGATACGGATAACTGAGTTCTCAATAGCGACCGACGATGAGGCCATGCAGGGTGATTACTTACGCGATTTCTTCACCATGATCTTTAGCCACCCCAAAACGAACGGCATACAACTGTGGGGCTTTTGGGAAAGCCAGATCTTCAATGAAAGTAGCGCCATCTACAGGGCAGACTGGTCACCAAAGCCCGCCGCGATCGCGTATCAAGAATTGGTTTTAAGAGATTGGTGGAACGATTTTTCGGGAAACAGTTCAACCTCCGGTCGCTTTACTCAACGCGGTTTCTTCGGAGACTACACCGCAAGCGTAACGCTGAATGGACAAGTATCTGAAATGAGATTCTCCCACCTGGAAGGTTCAGACACAGCCCCGGTGATACTACTCAACAATGCGCTCCCAGGAACCCCACCGATTGTGAACGGAAACTTTGAAACCGGCGATCTCAATGGCTGGGACGTGGTAGCCACCGACAATCTCGCCAACGCTCCACAGGTCTTACCTCGAGGCGCGAACACATCGTTCTTCACCATCGAGCCAAAAGTAGGAAATGCTGCGGTCACCTTTGGGTTAAACGGAGATGAACCCGGAGCCATCGTACTCTCACAAACCATCCACGTTCCGGATGCACCCAATCAGTCATTGTCATTCGACTTTCGGGTAGCCTGGAAACTGGCAAATGCTACTCAAGGGACCCCCTTTGATCTACACCTCGAAAATGAAGCCGGAGAAGACCTCACAACTCCGCGAGCTGTCTTCCATCCACCAATCGGGTCTACCAGCTCAGACAGTGGAAACCAGCGATTCAGGATCAGTCTTGAAGACTTCGCCGGTCAAAGCATCAGGCTGCGATTCACCCTGAACAATGCTGGAAGCCAGGAAGACAACTACAGCTATGTCATGGTCGATAATATAACAGTTGGACCTTACATATTCCCCCAAGCAGGTATCAGCCTCACGGATACTAATCAGGTTATGATCAATGTTACTGGTGATTCAGACTCAGCCTATGAGCTGGAAAGATCAGATAATCTTTCTGAATGGGTTCTACTGACAGAGTTTTCTGATCTCGAATACGCACCCGCGCAACAGCACATCGATACCACTCCCATCTCGGGGGCCACATTCTACCGTTTACGGGAAAAGTAAGATCGTTACCGCCACAGATCAGAACCCGAATAGGCTCGGGAGCCAGGTCGAAAGGGCCGGCACATAGGTGATCAGAATGAGCCCGATTGCCATCGCAAAGAAAATAGGAATCAGCGGTTTTACCACATTGGCGATCGTCGTTTTCCCAACACCACAGCCGATAAACAAACAGGTACCCACAGGCGGGGTGCAAAGCCCTATGCACAAGTTCGCGATCATAAAAATCCCAAAATGAACGGGCTCAAGACCGAGCTTGGTCACTACAGGCAAAAGAATAGGCGTAAAGATCAAGACCGCCGGTGTCATATCCATGAACGTTCCCACCACCAACAGCAGGAGATTGATGATCAACAAAATAACGATCTTGTTTTCAGAGATGGCTAATAAGGCAGAGCTTACCGTTTGAGGAATTTGTTCATAGGCCAGAACCCAACCCATCGCCTGACTAGCTCCGACTAAGATCATCACCACAGAAGTCGTCTTCGACGCCTTCAGAAAGATACGTGGCAGATCGCCAATCTTGACCTCACGGTAAATCACAACACCCAGTATAACCGCGTATAGAACCGCTACTGCCGAGGCCTCGGTTGCCGAAAAAATGCCACCCAGGATTCCTCCGATTACAATAAAAATAAGTAGGAGACTCGGAAACGCGTGACCAAACGATATCACCATTTGTTTAAACGAAGCTGGCTCGACCGTACCCACCGCCTGCTTCCGATTCATAAAGAAACACGCGGTCATAATGAGCAGACCCATAACAAATCCCGGAATCAATCCTCCCAAAAACAAACCAGCAACAGAGACATTTCCGGCAACCACCGCATACACGATCATGATATTGCTAGGAGGGATCAATAGACCCGTGGTGGCCGATGCGGTCGTCAGTGCCACGCTAAAATCTCGGCCGTAGTTCTTACGTTCCATCTCAGGAATCATAAACCCTCCGATGGAAGACACTGCTGCTGCCGCTGATCCCGAAATGGCACCGAACATCATACAGGTCATGGTATTCACGTAAGCCAAGCCTCCATGAAAACGACCCACTACTGAGCTCGCGAAATCCATGAGGCGACGAGCCATACCGCCCTCCCCCATCAATACACCTGATAATACAAAGAAAGGGATGGCAAGCAGTGGAAAGCTGGCAATTCCATTGGAGACTTTCTGGGAAACGATATAAGCGGTCGGAACATCACCGAGTGATAAAATAGTAACGATGGTCGCTGCACCGATGCACACTGCAATCGGCACATTCATGACCAACAACCCAAAGAAAACGACCAGAAGAATGAGAACCTGAGGATCCATTAAACGTCTCCTCCTTCCAGATTCTTGTGATCTGCCGGTAGCTTTTTTCCCGATAAGATCAGAATCAAATGCTCGATACTGAATATGATAAAGAACACGCCGGAGATGGGAACTGCCATATAGAGATAGCCTTTTTGCCAACCGAGCGCGGGCGTCATTTGCCCGGCAGTCAATGTCTCTGAAACCAGCCTCCATCCTCCATACACCAATCCGAATCCTGCAAAGAATAGAACCACCAGCTCAACAAATATAGCTCCCAACTTCTGCGCATCTGGGTGGAGTTTTCCAACAAAATAATCCACACCGAGGTGGCCCTGCTCCTCGTAGGTCAAACTTGCCCCCAACAGAGAGATCCAAATCAAGAGATAGATCGCCAACTCTTCGGTCCAACGAGTCTGTGCCCCCATCACATACCGTGAAAAGACCCCCCAGAGCACATCCACGGTTAATGCTGCAAATGCCAGGATTAGAAATATTTCCAACGCCTTTACTAGAAAATCACGTAACGCTTTCATAAATTTGATTTCCTAGTCAATCGCTTGAATTTGCTTGATGAGCGGTTCAATGACCGTTCCATCGAAATTGCTATACATCGTGGCAGCCAACCGTTGGAACTCCGATTTATCGGGATAGTGTATCGAGACTCCCTCTGCCTGGAGGTTAGCCAAGCACTCCGCCACATAGTCTTTCCAAATCTGCTTTTGATATTCCAAAGACTCATCGGCTGCTTCCTGAACCCACTGCTGTACTTGAGGCGAAAGTGACGCCCAGATCTTTTGACTGAACAAAATGATGTCCGGAATACGAGCGTGCTCATCGATACTGTAGTGCTTCGCCACCTCCCAATGACGGGTATCATACATACTAGGCGGGTTGTTTTCCGCACCATCGACCATACCCTGTTGCAGCGCTGAATAGAGTTCTCCAAACGGGATGGGAGTGGGAGAACCTCCTAATACACCCACCATGTCCATAGACGTCTTGCTATTCATAACGCGAATTTTCATCCCTTTGAGATCGCCAGGAGTCAGCACAGGTCTATCGGTAGTGTAAAAGCTACGGGCACCGCTGTCATAATAACAAAGTCCGCGAATCCCGGCTTCCGCACCCCTTACCAGAATCCCCTTTCCAATCTCACCATCGAGCACTGTCCAAAAATGCGCTTCATCCCGAAACAGGTAAGGAACACTGAATATCGCCATCTCAGGGATAAAATTCTCCAAGGGCGCCGTCGATGCCTTGATCATTGCCAAAGCTCCTTTTTGCAATTGCTCCGTAGTATCGGTTTCAGATCCCAACTGTCCGTTCGGGAAGACCTGAATCTCGACCAATCCACCTGACTTTTCAGCAGCTCGTTCGGCCATAAACACC
>CALGUT010000819.1 GCA_937920335.1 uncultured Opitutales bacterium | reverse complement strand
TGAGGAAGATATGATGCCTCCGCCTGAGCATCATCGCACCCTGACGAAGGAAGAAAAAGATATTTTCTATCAATGGATTCAAGAAGGCGCCGAGTACGATCAGCACTGGGCGTTCGTCCCGCCCACCCAAGCAGAGGTCCCTGTGTTTGCCAAATACCCGCCGGACAACGAAATCGATGCCTTCATTCGCAAACGACTGGAACAGGAAGGGCTGACTTTTTCAGCCGAAGCTGACCGGGCTACCCTCATCCGAAGACTCAGTTTCGATCTGACAGGTCTTCCTCCTGAGTTGGAGGAAGTATATGCCTTTGTATCGGATCCATCTCCGGACGCCTACGAGAAGCAGGTCGACCGTTTATTAGCTTCCCCTCATTTCGGGGAGCGCATGGCTTTGATGTGGCTGGATGCAGCCCGCTACGGCGACTCCTCGGTCATGCATGCCGATGGCCCCCGGGATATGTGGCCGTGGCGCGACTGGGTGATTGATGCCTACAACAGCAACCAGCCCTATGACGAATTTTCCATCGAACAAATAGCCGGTGACCTGTTGCCCGATCCAACCCTGTCTCAAAAAATTGCGACGGGGTTTAACCGCAATCATCCTTCCTCCGACGAGGGTGGGGCCATCCCGGAAGAATTGCGCGTCGGCTATGTGGTCGACCGGGTCAAGACAACCTCCAATGTCTGGCTTGGACTCACTATGGAATGCGCCCAGTGCCATGATCACAAATACGACCCAATTTCCCAAAAGGAGTATTACCAATTTTACGCCTACTTCAACAACACCGCGGATCCGGGGATGCAAACGCGCAAAGAAAATCAGGCGCCTCTCGTCGAGCTCGTCTCCATGTTGGAGGAGCAGCAGCTAAAGAAAATCGATAACGAATCGGAAGCATTCCGTGTGGTAACCAAACGTGCTCGGGAAAAAGCACTCGAGGGTTTCGAGGCTTGGCTGGTCGGTAAGGACGGTTCGATGCCACCGTCCGAGGACAACGAGGACAAATATGACGACCTGAAACATTTCTTTCCATTGGATGAGCCGTCCGGTCATCAGTTGACCGATGTCCGTAGTCGCATGGATGCGGTAGGCGAAACGCTCGTGAAGAGTGTCCCCGGAAAATTTGGAGGCGCTATCGAATTGGATGGAGGCACGAACTTTGTCGCACCCGATACTCAAGACCCCGACCGATTCCAACGTTTCACGTTGTCTGCCTGGGTTAAAATCGACTCCGACTTTACGGGTGCTATTCTTTCCAAGATGGATCCTGCGCTGAGTCTTCGAGGGTTTGATCTTTGGATCGAAAACGGCCGGCCGGGAATCCACGTGGCCAATGCCTGGCCGGAGAGCGCGATCAAGGTCCTAACGGATCATCCGGTCCTAGAGGGAGAATGGCAGCATATCGCGGCAAGCTACTCCGGCAATGGCAAATCCGACGGCATCAAAATCTATGTGAACGGACAGCCCTGGTGTCACTCCGTGCAGAACGCATCCGAAATCTCAGAGAACCAGCAAGTCGACGGCAGACTCTTCAACGGTACTATTGTGAATAAGGCCCCGTTACGAATCGGGGGACGCACCGACGACGCTTTCTTCAAGGGGCAGTTGGATGACGTCCGTATCTATAGCCGGGTATTGTCGGAAGAAGAAATTTTCTGGACAATGGAGGACAGCATAGGCGGGTCCCTACAAATCGATCCTGAAAAGCGCAGCTCTCAACAAGAGGAGATCCTCACCGAAAACTACCTGGCCACGACAGCCGATGCTTATCGTGAATCTCGAAGCCACTTGCTTCGCTCTCTTCACGAACGCAGCAAGATTACCTACGGAAAAACCACTAGCATGGTTATGAAAGACAACCGGGAGGATGAGCGTCGTATGACTTACATCCTCGACCGGGGCGCTTACGATTCGCCCATCGAGGACGAAGAGCTTTTCCCGGCTACGCCTGGTGTACTGCCCCCGCTGCCGGAAGGTGCCCCGGCCAACCGTCTAACCCTCGCAAACTGGTTATTTTCCGATGAGCATCCGCTCGCTTCACGCGTTGCCGTCAACCAGTTGTGGCAATTGTTTTTTGGCAATGGGCTCGTGTCGACTCCCTCCGACTTTGGCAATCAGGGAGCCTTTCCCACGCACCCCGAGCTTTTGGATTGGTTGGCTGTAGACTTCCGTGAGAGTGGTTGGGACATCAAGCGTATGATCAAACAGATCTTGATGACGCGCACCTACCGTCAGGGATCCAACGTGCAAGCTCACCATCTGGAAATGGATGCTTCCAATCAGCTGCTTGCCCGTGCACCCCGACATCGTTTACAAGCCGAAATGATCCGGGACAATGCGCTGGCGGTCAGTGGATTGCTGGTGGATGATATCGGTGGACCAGGTGTTAAACCTTATCAGCCACCTGGCCTGTGGGAAGAAGTCAGCCTGGGAGGCGTATCCAAGTTTGTGCAGGACATTGGGGAAGACCTTTACCGTCGCAGCCTCTACACCTACTGGAAACGGTCCGCCCCGCATCCGGTTATGCTGATCTTCGACGCTCCGAATCGGGAAACCTGCGTACTGAAGCGGCCCAACACAAACACACCGCTACAAGCTTTGGCGGCATTGAATGATGTGCAGGTTATTGAAGCGTCCCGGCATTTTGCCGAACGGGTGATTAAAGAGGGAGGTCCAAGCTTGGAAACGAAAGCCCAATTTGCTTTCGAACTCGCGACCGCACGACCACCTACACCTAGTGAAATTGCCACGGTTCTGGAGGTGTTCGAAAACAGTCACGCCACCTATGCTGCTGATGAAGCAAAGGGTGCTGCTTTACTCAGTGCCGGTGAATCGGAACGCGACGCATCAATCGACCTGACAGAGCATGCCGCCTGGACGTTGGTCTGCAGCATGATCTTCAACCTGGATGAGGTCCTCACCCGTAACTAGCCCTATTGCTTCAAACGCCTTCAAATATGAATACAGATCACATTTTGCAGACCATGAATCGGCGTAACTTTCTCGGCCGTTCCTGCAGCCTGCTTGGAGGCGCAGCCCTTTCATCCTTGCTGCCACGGCAACTCTCTGCGACCTCGGCACCGCCATCGCTGCCGCATTTTGCACCTAAGGCAAAACGGGTCATCTATTTGTTTATGGCCGGGGGTCCGTCGCATATCGATATGTTCGATTATAAGCCAGCGATGCAAAAACTCCACGGCACCGAGCTACCGGACTCGATTCGTAATGGTCAGAGAATTACGGGAATGACCAGTGATCAAAGTTCATTCCCCTGCGTCGCCCCGATGTTTAATTTTGAGCGAGTGGGTGAACGCGGTACTTGGATGAATACCGACCTGCTTCCTCATACCGCTTCCATCGCAGATAAAATTGGAATCATTCGCACGATGAATACCGAGGCGATCAATCACGACCCGGCAATCACTTATATCAATACCGGTACCCAACAGTTTGGTCATCCCAGTATGGGGGCGTGGTTATCCTACGGCTTGGGATCCCTCAGTGATGACCTCCCTAGTTATGTTGTCATGATCTCCGTAGGGAAAAAACCGGGACAAGCGCTTTATGCGAGACTGTGGGGGAGTGGGTTTCTCCCATCGGAGCATCAAGGAGTTCAGTTCCGCAGCGGGAACGATCCCGTTCTCTATCTAAACGATCCAAAGGGAATCGATCGCAAGCTGCGCCGCAATATGCTCGACGGCCTTGGCAGTCTGAATGAGCAGAGATTTCAGCGTGTGGGTGATCCGGAAATTCAGGCCCGGATTTCCCAATACGAAATGGCGTTTCGTATGCAGGCATCTGTCCCTGACTTGATGGACACCAAAGAGGAGCCGGATCATATCCACGAGCTCTATGGCCCCGAATCGAGAAACAAGGGCAGCTTCGCCGCTAACTGCATTCTAGCCCGTCGGATGGCTGAGAGTGGCGTCCGCTTTGTTCAACTCTTTCATCGAGGCTGGGACCAGCATGGCGACCTGCCAAAGGATCTGGCGCACAATTGTAAATCCGTCGATCAACCGGCTGCCGCTTTGGTTAAGGATCTTGAACAACGTGGTCTGCTGGAAGACACGGTCGTCATCTTCGGCGGCGAATTCGGCCGCACCATCTACAGTCAGGGTAAACTCACCAAAGACAACCACGGCCGGGATCACCACGGGCGCTGCTTCAGTACCTGGGTTGCCGGTGGTGGGTTCAAGCCAGGGGTCGACCATGGGGAGACCGACGACTTTGCCTACAACATCGTCAAGGATCCGGTTCATATTAATGATTTCAACGCCACGGTTCTAAACAATCTCGGTATCGATCATGAGCGTTTCACCTTCCGCCATCAGGGGCTCGACTCACGACTTACCGGTGTTGAGCACCGCAGGGTAATTAAAGAGATTTTGAGTTAGAACCGTTTGTGCGTTTCTACTGCACGCATCAAACTGGAACGATTGGTTTTTCTAATAACTCCTGAGTTCCTTCCTGGGTTGCGAGTCCGTTAATTTGGATCAAAAATAAAATTTATGCCATCTCGTGGACGTCATCAGAGCACTTCGAAGGAGTGCATTAAGGCCTTAAAGAAGATCGAAGGATTGGAAGGTGTTGTCGGTGCCATTATCGGACGCTCCTACGGCGGGAAGTCTCTAGGGCGAATGAAACGAACCGGGGCTGTTAAAATTCAGCGCCGTCAATCCGGTGGATTGAAAGCGGTGATGCAATCGGAAAAAGGTCTGCAGGAACTCTTCATCCGGGTGGATGCGGGGTTTGAAGACACTGTGGAAAAAGCCATCGAGCGGATGGGGGAATGATCGAAAGCTCAGTCCTTGAGTGTTGGCTACATTTGACTGTGTTTTAGCCGCACGCGTGCTGGGAGTATGTCTGTCAGCGGGCTCTCGCGGTCCTGTTGCTGCGTTCGGTGCTCTCCTCGAAACATGTATTAAGACGAGCCGTCTTAGATTACGGTTAAATGAGGTACTATGTCTTTGAAAACTGTAAACCTGATTGCTGTTTCAAGGGACGAATGGGTCGACACTCGAAGTTTGCTGCTCCCATTGAGTATTATGGTTTCTTTTGAGATTTAGATTTCGATCACGTTTTAGCTGAATGTGGTGTTACCAAGTTCCGCAGTGAGATGCAGAGCCTGAGGAGAATCTACCTTGTTGGGTTGGCTTTACATATGAGCTGCAGACTGTAGAAGTAGGGTTATGAAGCTCCTTTCCCTCATCTCTCTGTTTGCCGTATTTACACTACAACTGAAAGCGTTGGAAATTGATATCTGGTATGGCGATGAGCAGAGCTTCGGCCATCTGGGAGGTCACCCGCAACGGTGGGTGAACGTGTTGGGTCAAGTGTCGCCTGCCAGTGAGATACAATCTCTCACTTACAGTCTGAATAACGGTGAAGCCTATTCGCTTTCTTTCAAGGAGGATAACAAGCGGATGGCTAAAGATGGCGACTTCAATGTTGAAATCCTGCGGACCTTATTGAACGAAGGGAAGAATCAGGTTTCGATTATCGCTGTGGATACTCAAGGTAATCGCACTCTGCGCAGTGTGGTCGTGGTATATCACAAGAACGAAGAGGAGTGGCCGTTGCCCTATACCATCGACTGGTCAAAAGTAGGTGATATCTCCGAAGCGGCACAAATCGTCGATGGCAAGTGGGAGCTAACACCTGATGGAGTTCGTTCCGTTGAAAGGTACTACGACCGTGTGATCGCATTTGGAGATAATTCCTGGGAGAACTACGAAGTGCAAACGACAGTAATTATCCATGCGCTTACCGGTCCCAAAGAACTTTCCAATACAACCAATGTGACTCATGTGGCTATAGCAACCCGTTGGCCTGGACATGATGCTGATGGTAATCAGCCGACCGTTAAGTGGCATCCATTGGGTGCGACCGCGGAGTATCGTCTCGGTAAGGATTTAACGAATACGCGCTGGAGAGTGTTCGACGGCCAGCGAAAGTATCACGTCGAGTCGGAGCGTCGCCGCGATCTCGAATTTGAGAAACCTTATCATATGAAGCATCGGGTTCAGACGTTGCCGAACGGTTTGACTCACTATCAGGTTAAACTCTGGGCAGCCGATAGTGAGGAACCTGCAAAATGGGATTTCGAACGTTTCGAACCGGGTGACCTGCGATCGGGGAGTGCTTTACTGTTAGCCCATCACTCGGATGCGACGTTTGGGAATGTAACGGTAGTCCCGATCGATTGATAGCAGCTTCGGCAATACAATTACTGATTATACTTGGACTCTATCGAGCGAGTGTGTTCTCTGGTATTATGTTATCCCTAAGAAATACCCTAATCGTCCTATTGGTAGGTGTGTTACTAAATACCCTTCTTCACGCGTCGAAGCCCAATGTAGTTTATGTGTTGGCTGATGATCTGGGGTGGGGGGACCTGAGTTGCAACAACTCCGACTCGAAAATACAGACTCCCCATCTTGATAAACTTGCCGCCGCTGGTATGCGCTTTACCGATGCGCATTCGGGTTCTGGAGTCTGTACACCTACCCGTTACGGAATTGTGACCGGGCGCTATAGCTGGCGGAGTCGTTTAAAGAGCGGTGTGTTGGGTGGAGCTTCAATGCACCTTATTGATACCAATCGGTATACCGTGGCTGACTTGATGAAAGATCAGGGCTATCACACTGCGATGATTGGTAAGTGGCATCTGGGTTGGGATTTTGTGTTCAGCAAAGGTGCTCCGAGTAATCGTTTCGATCTAAAGGGAGGCGACGAAATCGATTACAGCCAGCCGGTTACCAACGGTCCGGATGCGCTGGGGTTTGATTACTACTATGGCCATTGTGGGTCTTTGGATATGGCACCGTACGTTTACGTAGAAGATGGTCGTGTGACCGCTCCACCTAATCGGATTACCGTGAATGCTGACTACAAGGGATTTTGGCGCGAAGGTCCGACCGGATCCGATTTTGATCACGTGCAGGTGACGCCGCACTTTGTGGATCTCGCCTGCGAATACATTGAAGAACAATCAAAAACGGAACAGCCGTTTTTTCTCTACCTGCCGTTGCCGAGTCCTCATACGCCAATTCTTCCCATCGAGCAATTTATGGGAACCAGTAATACGAACTTCTATGGCGACTTCGTTCGGCAGGTTGATTGGCATATGGGACAAATTATGGAGACACTCGAGCGGAACGGGGTAGCTGATAATACGATCTTCGTGTTTACGAGCGATAATGGCTGTTCTCCTCGTGCCGGATTTGAAGAGCTTGAACAGGTCGGGCATAAACCGGGTGGGATTTATCGCGGTAACAAAGCGGATGCCTATGAGGCGGGACACCGGGTACCTTTTATCGTTCACTGGCCAAAAGGTATCAAAAAAAGCGGCGTGTCGGATGCGACGCTGTGTTTGACCGACCTTATGGCTACGATGGCAGATATAACCGGTGCTGATATACCTGCCAATGCCGGAGAAGACAGTGTCAGTTTTTTGCCGGTGCTTCAGGGGACTGTCAAACAAGTGAGGGAGGGGACCGTCCATCATTCCATCAACGGTTCCTTTGCTATACGTAAGGGACATTGGAAGTTGATGCTCTGCCCGGGGTCGGGTGGTTGGAGTTATCCGACGCCGCGAGAGACACGAGATTTGGATCTTCCGCCAATTCAGTTGTTCAACCTACGTAACGATCCGTCCGAAACAACTAACGTCTATGCTTCGAATACGGAGAAAGTAAAGGAGCTCTATCAGTTGCTGGAAACCTATGTTGAAAACGGACGCAGCACGCCCGGTCCACGGCTTAGCAATGAGGGAATAACGGAGATAGATCCGGCTCAGTTTGCCAGCTTGAAGACCGAATTAGGTCTTTAGTAGTAATCTTTAATAGAGTGGCTCGTTTTAAGCCCATCTCTTAAGGCGCTTTGTTCCAAAATGGATTGGTGGGCGGAATGAGATCAAAGCGTTCAATGACTTTAAATTTATGGGGCCTGTGAACTCTTTAGTTAAATGTATTAGGGTATAACTCATCGTGTTCTAAGATTTTTTGTGATTAACCCTATGAAACATATGTTCAGATT
>CALGUT010000818.1 GCA_937920335.1 uncultured Opitutales bacterium | reverse complement strand
ATTGCTGCTATTTTTATTTGGTTTCGATTCTGAATTCACAAACACTCCCTAGAGAACTTGAACGAGATCTGCTCTAGAATGTTGGAATTGGAATGTCATAAGAACATGAATACTAAAAATCTGATTAGCTTCGCTACGGCTGTTGCTTTCATCTCATTGCTGGGTTGTTCGAAAAAGGCCGAAATCGGAACGATTAAAGCCAGTTATGCCGATCTGTCGGGCATTGGGCAGGAAGATGGAGTCATGCGACGGGACCCTAGCGACATCATAAAAGTCGGTGATCTTTATTACGTTTGGTATTCAAAGGGAAAGATCTCACCCGGCTACGATGCCACGGTTTGGTATGCGACTTCGCCTGATGGATTGGACTGGAAAGAGCAAGGCATGGCACTCGCGAAAGGGGAGCGCGGAAGCTGGGAAGGAGAAAGTGTATTCACACCCAACATTCTCGTAGCCGAGGGAAAATACTGGTTGTTTTACACCGCGGTCTCGAGGAAATTTGAAAGTCCCTATAATCCGGATTCAAAAATCGGCATTGCAGTATCTGATTCGCCCAACGGTCCCTGGGAACGTCTTCCTTCAAACCCGGCGTTGATAAACAGCGATAATCCTGAGGACTTCGACAGTCACTTGGTTGATGATGCCTGTTTGGTCGTACGAGACGGAAAGTACTGGTTTTACTACAAAGGGCGTCAGTTGGGAAAGAGTCCCGGCGAAACGAAGATGGGAGTGGCCATCGCCGACCGGCCACAAGGTCCCTATGCGAAGCACGAGGCTAATCCCGTAATTGATGGCAACCACGAGGTGGTGGTGTGGCCGCAAGGTAAAGGTGTGGCAGCCTTAATCGGCACCACGGGACCAGAGGAACTTACCAATACGGTCCAATATGCGGAAGATGGGATTCGTTTTTCCAAAACGTACGATTCAGTCAACGGCCCAGTAGCGGCTGGAACCTATCGGGCCGAAGCGTTTACCCAGAGCGGCAACGGGGACATGCCTGAGTGGGGTGTCCAGATAGGACGGGCTGACCTGAAGAAAGGGGACCTGCCCTTCATTCAGCGCTTTGATTTAAAGGTAGTTAAGTAAGATGAGGAAGAAGCGATTTTAAACCTTTTAAGGGATGACTGTGTGTGGGTATTATTAAATCGAAATTGGCGGTCAGGATCGCATCGTTGAAAACGGGCATCCATTATAGTGTTAGGGGAAAGGCGATTTTTAGAATGAAACAGAAAATAGTATTATGATGGGAGTATCTAGAATTGCTGTGACTGCGCTAGCCGGTGTTTTTTTCATAGGTTTGGGTGTTTTATCTGTTAAGGCTCAGGAGCCGGTCACCATCGAGTCACTCTTGCTTGAAATGGTGAATCGCGACGCGGTGGCGCGGTTTCCAGTGAACGACTTTCGCCTAAAACAGTATAGCAGTTATAACCGTGCCTCTAAAACGCCCGACGATCCCGAGGGCTGGTTCGACAATTTCGACCGAAGCACCAGTGATGAACACCATAATTTCATTCGTACCGAGATGGCAAATGGACGGAAGGAGTGGGTCGTGATGGAGGATTTAGGAGGAGGTGCGATAACGCGAATATGGGTGCCCTGGAGAAATCAATTGAAACCGGGTTCAGATATTATCATCCGTTTCTACATCGATGGCTCCCCCGAACCCGCTTTGGAGGGCAACCTGTTTGATCTCTTTCAAGGCAAAGGGCTGGTGCCGTTTCCTTTGGCTCACGAGTCCCTGCGATCGGCCGTTTCGTTTTTCCCAATACCTTACGCCAAAGGCTGTAAGGTTACCCTGTCTGATTACCCTTTCTTTTTCCAATTCACTTACAGGGAATATGCGGATGACGTTTCGGTAAGGAGTTTTAGCATGAAAGATTTCAATGCGGCCAAAGGAACTATAGACGCAACCTGTGAAGCTCTTCTCAAACCAAAGAGCGAAGGAGATGGGAAGACTATATCTCTAAAGAAGACTCTCGCTCCCCAGTCCGAGAGATCGGTTAAGCTACCCAAGGGGGAAGCTGCGATTCGCGCTTTGTCCTTGAAGCTCGGGAGCTACGAAGACCCGGAAGTGACCCGCACCGTCGTGCTCAAGATGAGCTTTGATGGTAAGGAAACAGTCTGGTGTCCGATCGGTGATTTCTTTGGTTCGGGCATTGGCCTCAATCCTTTTCAGGGCTGGTATCGCACGGTCGACGAAGATGGCACGCTGTCGAGCCGCTGGGTGATGCCGTATCGTAAAGAAGGAAAGATCTCTATCATCAACCTTGGGAATGAGCCCGTCGATGTCGATTTGACTGCTTCGGTTGGCGATTGGCAGTGGGATGAAGATTCCATGTATTTTCACGCTGGATGGAGAGGTCAGTATCCGGTGCCCACGCGGCCGTTCTCAGACTGGAATTACGTGACCGTTAAAGGACGCGGGGTTTATGTGGGAGACACGCTCACCGTCATGAATCCGGTTGAGAGATGGTGGGGTGAGGGGGATGAGAAAATCTTTGTTGATGGGGAAGATTTTCCCTCCATTTTTGGAACCGGCACAGAAGATTACTATGCCTACTCTTGGGGTGGCAGGAGCACTGACTTTTACGAGCACCCTTTTCATGCACAGACGTTTTCTCATAAATACAACAAGCCGAACCGCAAACCAAAGATCGACGAAAAGAATACTCAGGGGTATAGCACAGAGACACGTACTCGTTCGCTGGATACGATGCCCTTCGGAAACTCGCTGCAGTTGGATATGGAAGTCTGGTCCTGGACTGACTGCGACATGGGCTACGCTGTTGGAGTGTATTGGTATGGTGATGCGCAAACGGTATCTAATCGACAGCCTGACACTCAAGGCGTCTCGAATTTGCCTCCATTGCCTGGAACTCTAAACTCTAACTAACGCAGAAAGAAAAATGACCACATCTTTTCTTCAATATCCTCCTTCTAAACCGCTGGCTCTCAGAGTAGCATTTGCGTGTATAGCTTTAGCATTGGGCGCTTGCCAATCTTTAGTGCAACCAGCTGATCCTGGAGATTTCGCAAATGATGTTGCTTTTATGGAGCGTCATACTGAACTCGTAGTCTTGAAGGACGGTGACTCTGCGGTCGCCCTCGCTCCCGGTTATCAGGGGCGTGTGATGACCAGCACCTATGATCTCAAGACGGGCCCGAGCTTCGGTTGGATAAACCGCCCGGTCATTGAGAAAGGCCTTCTATCGGATGAAGAGAGAAAGGGGACACTCGAGGAGCATATCTATATCTTCGGCGGAGAGGAACGCTTCTGGCTCGGTCCGGAAGGCGGCCAGTATGCCATCTTTTTTAAGCCGGGAACCCAGTTTGAGTTTTCTGATTGGACGACTCCACCGGCAATAGACACTGAGGCGTTCGAACTGGTTGAGCAAACCGCAGCGTCAGTCACGTTCAAGCACAGTACGGAGTTGATTAATTACAGCGGCGCTAATTTCAAGGTAGGTATTGAGCGCATAGTGAAGCTCCTGGGAAAAGAGGAGGCCTCAAAACTGCTAGGCGTTGATTTCGGCGAGGGGCTCCGCATGGTGGGCTATGAAACGGACAACCGGATTACCAACACGGGTTCCAATGCCTGGAAGCCGGAGACCGGCCTGCTTTCGATTTGGATACTCGGCATGTATAACCCGTCACCCGAAACAACCGTCGTGATTCCGTTTAAAGCCGGTTCGGCTGCTGATCTCGGACCTCGGGTGAATGATTCTTACTTCGGCAAAGTGCCGCCAGAATATCTGAAAGTGGAAGACGATATCCTGTTTTTCAAAGGCGACGGTACTCGCCGTGGAAAGATAGGTATCACGCCGCAGCGCTCCAAAGGTATCGCTGGAAGCTTCGATGCCGACGGGCAAGTGCTTAACATTGTTACCTACAACCTGCAGAACGCACCCCACGGCTTCGTCAATTCTATGTGGGAGCTACAGAAGGAACCCTATGCTGGGGATGTGATCAACTCCTACAACGACGGATCCCCCGAACCGGGCGTTGCTCCGCTGGGACCGTTCTACGAGTTGGAAACCTCCTCACCCGCTGCAGCCCTCAAACCAGACGAGACGATGCAACATATTCAGCGTACTTTCCATATCCAGGGTTCGGCAGAGGAGCTCGATCTGCTCGCTCGGCGCCTGCTCGGTGCCGGTTTGGATGCGATTAACACAGCTTTTTAGTGGTAAAGAGAATGGGAAGAAGAACTACCATTAGCATACCTGTAATTATCTATCTGTGGATTATCGCATTGGCGGGTATTACGGTCGCCTCGGAAGTCCCGCCGAACGTGGTTTTGATTTTTGCCGATGACCTTGGTTACGGAGATCTCGGCTGTTACGGTGCCACCAAGGTAAAAACGCCAAACATCGATAAGCTCGCTGAGGAGGGCAGGCGGTTTATCGATGCCCATTCGGCATCGGCGGTCTGCACGCCTTCGCGTTACGCCCTATTGACTGGAGAGTATCCCGTAAGAGCCAATGGCGGTAAAGGAGTGTGGGGACCGTTGTCACCTGTCTCCGGGCTTATAATCGAACCCGATCAGTTTACTATCGCCGACCTCTTCAAAAAGGCCGGCTATACGACTGCGGTGGTGGGCAAATGGCACCTGGGATTTGGCGTAGGGGAAACCGATTGGCAAAAACCGCTACGCCCCGGGCCATTGGATCTCGGATTTGATTACTTCTATGGCCTACCTTTGGTTAACAGCGGTCCTCCGTTCGTCTACGTAGAGAATGATTACGTGGTAGGTGGAGATTCGAATGATCCACTGATCCACCTTGGTCCCGGTACTCATCCAGAGGCAACCCCAGTTACTCCTATCCCGCGAGAGGCTGGACGGCGTACTCCCAATCGGTTTAAGGGGGGCGTGGAAGCTCATAAGCTCTACAATGACTATACCGTGGGAACCGTTTTGGCGGAAAAGGCAGTGGACTGGATTACGACTCATAAGGAGAATCCGTTCTTTCTCTACCTCGCCACGACGCATATTCATCACCCTTTCACGCCCGGGACTCGGTTTCAGGGGAAGAGCGATGCAGCTCTCTATGGTGACTTCATTGAAGAGCTCGACTGGATGGTGGGGGAAGTAACTCAAAGTCTAGAAGAGCAGGGCTTGAGTGATAATACCTTACTTATCTTCACCAGTGATAACGGTGGTATGTTCAACATTGGTGGGCAGGCTGCCTTCAAGGAAGGGCATCGGCAAAACGGCAATCTGCTTGGATTTAAATTCGGCGTCTGGGAAGGGGGGCACCGCGTTCCGTTCATTGCTCGGTGGCCGGGGAAGATAGAGGCGGGAAGCGTGTCCGATCAACTGATTTGCAATGTAGATATGCTGGCAACGTTTGCTAAATTAACCGGCCAGAACATTGAAAAAAAACAGTTGGCGGACAGTGTCGATGTACTACCCGCATTGATGGGTGAGCCCACTTCGGCATTACGGGATCATCTCGTGCTTGCTCCCCGCCATTCCAAAAATCTAGCGCTGCGTAAGGGCAAATGGATGTATATTGGAGCACAAGGGTCGGGAGGTTTTAATGGTGGGCCAGGTGAACATGGGGCTGGAGGCCCGAAAAGCGTATCTTTTGTCGGAAGCGTGAACAGCGATATCGTGAATGGAAAGATCAGGGCGGATGCACCGCCCGCTCAGCTCTACGACCTAGAGGCCGATATAAACCAGACTACCAACCTTTACAGGGAATATCCCAAAGTGGTAAAGGAGATGGAGGCTCTCTTGGAAACCTATAGGCCTAAAGGGTAGTCCATTCGCGAGGTGTTTAGAAGTAGGGCTGCCAGCGGTAGATTGCGGTCTTACTTGGTGTATTAGACCTACTTGGAAATTTCGAGCTTCTCTCCGTATCGAAAGGGGCCTATGAATCGGCTATGTCTTTATTTTCTCTTGAAGGTCGTGTCGCGTTGGTAACCGGTGCTGGTCGTGGAATTGGTCGTGGTATTGCCGAAGGCCTTGCTGCTAACGGAGCGAAGGTTGTTTGTGCGGCTCGAACGCGATCGCAGATTGATGACGCCGTTGCTGCCATCCGGAAGGCTGGGGGAGAGGCGATTGCCTGTGAAATGGATATGGAGGACCTCGCGTCCATTAAGAGCGGGGTTGATGCTGCTATCCAAGCCTATGGGCAGATAGATATTTTAGTGAACAACGCGGGTATTAACATCCGTGAGCCGTTTGTGGATGTTACCGAAGATCATTACGACTCGGTCACGGCCATTAACCAGAAAGGTCTATTCTTTTTAACTCAGGCAGTCGTTCGAGATATGATCCCGAGAAAATCGGGTAAGATTATTCATATCGGATCGCTTTCAACGGGAATTTCGTTGCCTCAGATTTCTGTATACACCGCTACAAAGGGAGCCGTGGGTCAATTAACGAAATCCAACGCAGTTGAATTGGGTGAGCACAATATCCAGGTTAATGCGATTTGTCCTGGGTTTATCATGACGCCACTCACGGAAAAAATATGGGCCGATCCGAAATTACGAGATTGGGGTTTGAGTCGGATAGCGGCAAATCGTTTGGGAAATCCGGAAGACTTGGTGGGAACCGCTATATTCCTTTCTTCTTCTGCATCTGACTACGTTACTGGGCAGTCTATCTATGTAGATGGAGGTTTTATGGCAGGCGATTTGTGGCCACTTCCCGAGTAGGTAAACTGGGAATATGCGGCTAGAGGCCGTGTCCGCACATTTTGCAGTGTAAAGCTTTGGGGTCATGCCCTTCGTGTCCGCAGCCCTCGCAGATTCTCGTATCGAGCTTTACCATCTCAAGTTCTCGGTGAAGTTCAGCGGTTACAATGCCGGTTGGGACAGCTATGATTGCGAAACCGGTGACCATGATAACTGAGGCTACAAGCTTACCAAGAACTGTTACGGGTACGACATCACCGTATCCAACGGTTGTGATCGTAACAAACCCCCAATAAATAGATTGCGGGATGCTTGTAAAGCCTGAGTCTTCCACGCGCCCTTCTACTATGTACATCAACGTCCCAAGTATACTAACGACTGCGAATAGGCTGAAAATGAAAACTGCGATTTTAGGACGACTCGCTTTTAGGGCATTTAGCAGGATGTTAGCGTCGCCGATGTGATT
>CALGUT010000817.1 GCA_937920335.1 uncultured Opitutales bacterium | reverse complement strand
ACGAAAACCGCCCCGCAGTAGCGATGGTCAATTCAGATAAAGGCATCACAAATCTGCATGTCCCCAGTGACGTAATCATCGATGCATCCATGCCGGCCGCTATCCGCACATCCGGACAAATGTGGGGCCCTGATGGTAAGCTCAAAGATACCAAATACGTAATCCCAGACCGCTCTTATTCAGGGGTCTACAAAGCAACGATTGAATTTTGTCAGGCAAACGGCGCGTTCGACCCAACAACAATGGGCACGGTTCCCAACGTCGGCCTGATGGCTCAAAAAGCAGAGGAGTATGGTTCTCACGACAAGACCTTTGAAGCTTCAGGTGATGGCGTGATCCAGGTCGTAGACGATTCGGACACCGTATTGCTCGAACAGCCCGTTGAAGAAGGCGATATTTTTCGCATGTGCCAGACTAAGGACGCACCCATTCAGGACTGGGTAAAACTCGCCGTGAATCGTGCGCGCGCAACCGGTTCACCCACAGTATTCTGGTTGGATGAAAACCGAGGGCACGACTCGGAAATCATCAAAAAAGTGAACCTGTATTTAAACGACCATGACACGGACGGACTGAACATCCGAATCATGACTCCAGTCGAAGCAACTAAGCTTTCACTGCAACGCATTAAAGACGGAAACGATACAATTTCAGTAACTGGTAACGTGTTGCGAGATTATCTGACAGACCTGTTCCCGATCCTGGAATTGGGAACCAGCGCGAAGATGCTCTCAATCGTTCCGCTCATGAATGGCGGCGGATTGTTCGAAACCGGCGCAGGTGGATCCGCACCCAAGCACGTACAACAATTCAATAAAGAGGGACACCTCCGCTGGGATTCACTCGGAGAATTTCTAGCCCTCGCCGTGTCCCTCGAACATCTTGCTAACACATTCAACAATCCAAAAGCCGCAATCCTTGGAAAAACGCTTGATCAAGCCACCGGTAAGTTTCTGCTCAACAACAGATCCCCTTCTCGGAAGGTCAACGAGTTGGACAATCGCGGTAGCCATTTCTACTTGGCGTTGTATTGGGCCGAAGCAATCGCCGGTCAAGAGGAAGACGCCGAACTAGCCAAACAATTTGCAGCTTTTGCCAAATCGTTGGCTGACAACGAGCAGACTATTGTGACGGAGCTCAATAAGGCGCAAGGCGCCCCTGTGGATATTGGAGGATACTTTCACCCTGACACCGAAAAGACATCCGCTGCTATGCGTCCAAGTCCAACTCTGAATGCTGCGTTAGCAACGGTGAGTTAGGATTCATCTGCCAATAGTTGAGACTGAAGACGCGAATCAGCGTTTCTTCGACATCAGGTATTCTTGATACCCAAGGTCGATGAGTGCCTCTTTCGCCTGCTCGACCTCTTCATCAACAACCGAAATGTAGTAGAATTGATCTGCGCCCGCTAAAGACACATGCTCGGCGAAGCTAATATCAAATGGGTTGAGCCCCACTTCCCGAAGCTGGGATACTATCAGGCCAGCAAACGCCTGCTCCTTTATTGCTGCGACTCTGACACTCATAATGAATTTGGGTTTAGACAGTACTATCCGTTACGGAACAGATTAAGCGAAACACTGCAAGTAGCACGCGTAGTTTCCGATCTTCAGAAATTGCGATTTAAGTGAGCCTTAAAACGAAACGCTATCTACACCTTACCTTTGTAAGTGCCTTTTTTGACACGTTCCTTCGCATCTTCACCGGTGATGTAAGTCGATTGCCCGGTTAACATCGATGTTGATTTAAACACGGGATCACTCTTTTTGGAACGCGGAGACGAAGAGCGAGACTTTGGCTGAGCCTGCATA
The DNA here is from genome assembly GCA_937920335.1 of uncultured Opitutales bacterium. Lineage (GTDB taxonomy): Bacteria > Verrucomicrobiota > Verrucomicrobiia > Opitutales > UBA2995 > UBA2995. The sequence continues at coordinate 3,422 of CALGUT010000817.1, read as the reverse complement.
TGCTGAGTGCGCGCTTCTCTTGCTTCGCGTTTCGCTTTTCGCTCCTGGACTTTCTTTATGAATTCTGGATCAAGGGCCATGATTGAACGGTGGAAACTTTATACCGTTTAGGCAACTCTCATTACTGGTAAAACACCCATTTAAAAACGGAAATTTACTGTATTCGATACTCCAGGATCGATTCCGAATCGTAGAGTATAATTCGAGAGGGATCAGCAGCGTAAAGCTGCGCCGAGAACGCATGCGGAAAAAAATTCTTTTCGACCGATAAGATGTCCTTTGCATGCAAACTTAGAAATTTGGAAATTGCGGTTGAACAATACATCGGATCCGTTGCGGTTTTGTACGGTGCCCGACGTTCACCGACAGCGGGTCTTAATTGATTAATCAATCGCTCCGCTTGGGACTCAGTTATGTCGAACTCGAATATCTCCACCTTCGATGTTGGAAGATACTGCCTAAAATCCAAATACTGCGGAATCGTTGGGATAGGATCTACGACCAGATCATATTTACGCTCAGCCACCACAGGATGCTCAGGTTTCCCAAAGCCACCTGCTGGGTCCCAGAATACCGTTCCATGGACCGGTGAATGGATTCTTAAGACGGTGTGAGCACACATGCTCTTATCATACATCACAAATACATAGAGCTTATCTTCAGACCTGTCTTCCAACGACTCCATCGGTATCGGTTTACCCTGCCAGTGCACCGGAAGATTTGGAGCAGGTTTATGCATACAGCCTGCGAACAACAGGAGTAGACATAGAAGAAAAACTGGAGATTTCATTCTAAGCAAGAATTGAGCGGTTTAAAGATTCCCATCAACGTGATCTCGCCAAAGCCACCTGAGAGAAGTGGGCAGATAAGGTCCAAATTCAAATGCATTGTGACCTCCAGTCCCCCATACCGCTTCAACATCATACCCACGATACTCAAGTGCTGAAACCATCTGCTGGTTAGCCAAATACCAATCGCCGTAATCGTTATTGAGATCGTTCGCACCATCCTGAATAAACACCCTGATCGGTTTCTTGGAATGGGACCTGATCATCGAAGGATATTCGTGGCCTCCGATAATATTTACGAACGTACCATTTCCACTGAGGACTTTTCGGAAATAATCAGGATACATCCATGCCGCTGTGAATGCGCAGATCGCACCTGAACTCGTTCCGCAAATTGCACGATACTCTGGATTGGAAGTGAGTTTATAGTCATTAGCTACTTCCGGAATAATTTCCTCCATCAAAAAACGAGCATAGCGATCGCTCACCGCGTCGTATTCACGGCTACGATTGGAGCGATCAAATACGGGTATTCCATTAGCATATTTTCCCTTTGAGCCTGGCTCAATGAGAATGGCAATCGTCACAGGCATATCCCCCTTGTGAATAAGATTATCAAATACAATCGGAATTCGAAACCAATTGCTTTCGTCCTGATACTTCTTGCCGTCCTGAAATACCATGAGTGCCGCCGGAGAGGTTCCATCATATTGCTCAGGAACATACACATAATAATCACGGACTGTTCCCGGAAAGATCTTGCTGTCCTTCCAAAAGTGCTGACTCACCGTACCTTGAGGAACCCCGGGTTGCCGCTTTGAATCAGGACCTAGCAGATCGTCGGCTTTGGGTGCGGCTTGGCCGGCTAAAGTGACTACGGATAGAATCAGAACGAGATAAAAGAATCGGGGTAGACGCATAGGTGAAAAACTAAAAACAAAGAGGTTGTTTCTCTTTTTCCAAAACTGCAAGCGGAAGCTTCCACCCCCACTTTCTTTACGCTTCTTGTTTAATTCTCTTTATTGTCTTCCGATTTCTTCTTTAGGAAACCTCCCAATAAATTGCCGGCTGCCTCCTGTAGCCCCTCGGACGACGTATCATCTCCAAGATCAATCCCCAACTCCTTGGAAGCTTCATCCAATAATTTCTTTTTGCCCGCTGACTTCAATGCGTTCGTCAAGAAGTCAGCTTCTATTTTAATCCTCGGGGTGTCGATCGGGCCTTTGATTGCAATTGGCATGTCAATACCATCCAGAGGCGTTCTTGCGCCAGCAATCAATAGAACAACGTCCTCAAAAAACGCAGTTGCCACAAGATCTGAGTCGACGGCATTAAGGTCACCCTTTATCGTCAAATCAATAGTGCCACCCTCTAACAAAGGCTTTCCATCCACTTGCACGGTATCCTTCAATAGGCTCGTAGGTATCGATTTGTATTCAAAGTCCAATACATTCTCATCTTTACCAGCAGCAAGACCTAGTGAAAGGTTTGCTTTCAAGATACCGTCCTTCGATACCATTGAAACTGAGGGGCTTTCACCCACAAGCTGCGGATGAGTAGAGAGGTTGCTTGCCTTAATATCCAGCAACGTACGATCCAAGTAAGAGGTTTTGACTCCTAAGGCCTCCAGATTCCTCAAGAGCAACATCGGACTATCTTGAGTTAGCATCGTAGCTTTAACATTCGCATACCCAACAGAGCGTATTCGGTTTGAGAGTTCTTCTTCCCACTGCTGAGGCGTGTTTAAGATTTCAGGCTTTGAAATAGCAGATACCTTCTCAATCCATCCCTTGAGTTGCGTCAGACGTTCTTTCCACACTTCGGCATTCTCGAGAACACTGTCCAGATCCTTAAAATCGGGCATTTCCAGTTCCGGCATCTTGGAAGGCTTGGAACGCGGTCCAACCAGTTCGCCCGCCTTTTCGCGCGGCAAACCTGAACTCGCGGATTCACGACCAGCTTATCAATTGAAAACCGTTTCCGCAGCAGATCCGCAGCGCTCACGTCTGCCATGACTCGCGAAGATTTAAGTAAGTCAGTCTGGAGGTTGTTGGGATCGGCAAACGCTATATTTACGAGTTCCAGCTTTCCCGCCTTCAGGTCTAAATGAGCACTCTCTAAATCGACAGTCGCACCATTCGCCGTAGACAGACCATCCCGTGCCATTTGAGCGATCAGAGAATCCGTGAAGAAACGCGACACGAGGACAAGCCCTCCAATCATAATGACTACCACGATCACTCCCGGTATGCGCACAGGGTTACCGATTTTTCGTGAAAGAAGCTCCTCATAGCTCTTACCGCTTTTCTTCCCCACAAACACAAACTCAAACGCCTTGATCCAACCTTTCTTAGCCTTGGCAGCCCCCTCTGAGTTAGCTTCCCTCTTTAGCATACGATTCCTGTAGCTTTTCAGGCCCATCGAAAATAGTATTCCAAAAACAACCCCAACAATCACAGCCAGCAACTGACCGCCTGTCACTACATAGTAATCCAATCCGAAATAGGCGGTAACGGGTCCGTTATGAAGCGTCTGAAAAAGTCCCTGCGTAGGCCCTTCAAGCAGCACGCGGCCAACCGAGAAGGCGATTGGAAGCGTAACCAGATATATGAGTTTACTCAGTAGCCCGACGAT
>CALGUT010000816.1 GCA_937920335.1 uncultured Opitutales bacterium | reverse complement strand
CTCATAAATTCCAGTCTGACCAGCGCCAGATATCGGTATCGAGAACCAATTAATCAGGTTAGAGGAAACTTCTACTTTGTAATCGATGTTTTCGCGCCCGCCTGGTCTCAAGAATTGATACTTGGCAACACCGCCTTCAACCATCGACGCCGGTAATCCGGGAGAACTTCCGTCCGTCTTCGGCATATGATGGTCGAGTGGGTCCAAATTCAGGGCAAATGCCATTAGGTTATTTGTCCCATTTTCGTTTACAACCAGATCATCAGACGCATCACCTGTATTTTCAATGACTCCGTAATGCGTATATCTCCAGTTCTCCAATGCGCTGCGGTTATAAGCCGCTGAACTATTTGAGTATTCTGAACTTCCTGCGTCGTTGTAGGCATGCACCCGGAATTCATAGTAACCAGCCGGTATGAGATCGGTGGCCAAGAAGCTGGTTTGAGAACTATTCCCAAATACCTGGGCTGTCTCCCAGTCACCTTCGGGGTCTGTCCTCATCTGGATTCGGTAACCTTGCGCAAAATCGACTTCATTCCAAACAACCTGAAGTGTTCCATCCCCAAGAGACAGTACTTCAGATACTACAGGAGCCTCCGGGTGGCCGGGTCCATACTGCGGAGTGAGATCTATTCCATCAACGAGGTTCAACGGTTGGTACTCTTCAAGACCAGGAAAGATATTCCCTATGTTAGGATTTGCCATTCTACGAATGATAACCTCGCTCAAGATCGTTCGGTAGTCCGTCGTTGGCTTCAAATCGGTTTGTGAAAACAACTGATCATTCTGCAAGCCAGGAAAATCTCCATGAACGCCTCCCTTTACATTGCCACCCATGACCAGGAAAACGTTGCCCGTCCCGTGATCAGTACCTCTGTCAGCGTTCTCACGGACCCGACGACCAAATTCACTCATAACAAGCACGGTTGTACGCTTAGATAGCGGATTCGCTTCGCTGCCGTCCAAATCCTTATAAAAAGCTGCCAGTGCATCACTCAGGGTTCCGATCTTGTTGGAGTAATTTCCATTATTCGGAGCATAATCCTGAGTATTGTGAGTATCCCATCCTCCATAATCTACGGTCGCAACACGAAGTCCAAGATCCAGTTTAATCATACTGGCAATCGTACGCATATCGCGGGACAGACCTGTATTAGGATATTCGACACCGTTCGCAGGTGTATAACTGGAGCTTCCATAGGTATCGATCACGTCGGAAGCGTTGAGGGCTTGGAGCCCCGCATCTTTGACGAGACTGAAACCATCTGAATACATGTCACGCACCGCTTTACGAAGATCGTCCCTAACCCGATAATCGGCATTAGAAAATCCGAAGCTACTACCATTGGACATATTAAGAGTCGACTGCTCACCAAATAACGAAGTAGGCGCAGATGAACCTGCGGCTAACACTGGAAGTAATACATCGGGTGGAAGATCAGGTTGAGTAGCCAATGTCCGTGCCAGCCAGCCAGACTTTGTAGTCTTCACAAATGGCGTTCCAAGCTCCATATACGCTTGCGCATCAAAGTGACTACGTGAACCCGCGTTTCCTACGGCGTTTACGATCGCCAGATTCCCATTATTGTAGATTTCGTGAAGTGCTGTCGCACGCGGATGCATCCCGAACTCTCCGTTCAGTGCCAGCGCGGCATTATCTCCAGTTGTCGGTATCTTTAAAGTAGGTCTGAACGACTCATAAAAGCCACGGCTCGGACCGTCAACTGGGGGAATGAAGTTCAATCCATCCATCCCTCCTCGGAGATAAAGGACCACTAGAATCTCACCATTACTCGCCTGGCCATCTGCTTGGTTAACGATTGGAGAGCCTTGATCGAACATAGTTCCCGAAATCCGGGATCCGCTCATTGCAGCGATTGCAGAACAACAGCCCTGGAGAAAATTACGACGTGAAGTATACATGGATATTAAGATTTAAAGATTAGCGAGAGTAGTTCGTTGGGGACATCAGGATAAGGGCAACGACGTACCGCAGCCTACGACCAGCATTGGAATCTGCATCCCAAAGCGTATCCATAGTTTCGCTACGACCATTTGCCATAAAATCAATGAGGCTTTCTCGCTCCCCTTCCGGCAAGGATCGACCCAGTATTCGATCAACCCAGTAGTCTACCAGATCCACGGCAGAACGAAGACCGCTCGGAGTTGAAGCCTCGATACCAAGATGCCGAACGTCATTATCAGACTCCTCAACCGCCTGTATCATAAAACGCCACATACTCATGACCGGATTTGTACTGAGCCAGTCTTCTTTAAAATCTGAGAATCCATCAGGCGTAGGGTGGCGGAACAGGCCTTGGCCGGAGTTTTCGAGGTAATCCAAAATTCGGCTAGCGTCACTGTTTCCCAGAGAGAAATCCCATTGAGCTCCAGTCGCCCGAAAAGCCCCTGCCGCCAATTCGAAAGGCCGCTTTACCTTTTCGCCAAACGTAGAACTAAATTCTTCGGACATAACTACCGCCCTTACAACCGTTTTCAATTGATCCGGCTCGTCCCTATTTGCCATAAAAACCTCGGCAATACTCGAGACCAATCCTTCCGGAGGATTATCCATAATAAGTCTTCGGCAAAGTTTCCTCGCTATGTGCTTGGCGGTGCCCGGATGATTAGCCACCAAATCAAGGACTTTGATCCCATC
>CALGUT010000815.1 GCA_937920335.1 uncultured Opitutales bacterium | reverse complement strand
AGGCTGTGGGAATTGCGGCCAGGGATACGCGTTCCGTTCTGCTGGCGAATCATGGCCCAGTCATCGCAGGGGCTACTTTGGAAAGTGCGGTTTTCGCGGCTGAGGAATTGGAGGAAACCGCCAAGCTCTACTTTATACTCGAAGGACGTGAGACAAGTTTCTTAAATGGTGCACAGATCGCTGATTTGAATGCCCGTTTCCCGTCTTAGTTGTATCTTACTCTATGTTACTCTGCTCGTCCCATTAGGGGTTCGAGCGGATATCCCTTTGGACGAAAACGGTGAATGGAATGTGTTCGGACGATTTCGATTACGCTTCGAGCAAGACAACGATGAAAACCCTTTTAGACCGGAGAGAAGTCGTGTTCGAGTAGGTAACTATGCGGGGATCCGTTTTACTCCGAACAAAGACTGGACGTTTGTTGCTCGTGCCAGAGCCGGTGATCGCCGGGATGCCAGGATTCTCGATGCGTCCGTATTGACGGATAACGACTATTTTCTCGGTCAGCGTGGGATCTTCATCGATCAGTATTACGCGTCTTACCAGTTTGAATCTGATTCGGATCTTACGGTCGGGCGTTCGACCTTACCTTTCTGGTCGAATACGGAGAAACTCTGGGATGAAGACCTGACTCCGGTGGGTGCCCATTTTCGAACACTCCTAGGTAATGGAAAGAATCCGCTAATGTTGGTTGCCGGTACTTTCCATATGCCGGATGGGATGGAATATTTTCACACGTGGATGCATGCTGCACAGCTGCATTGGATTCAAACTGGCAATCAATGGAACTGGGAGTGGGGCTTTCTATCTATGATCGCGATGGAGATACTGGCGCGCGGTATCTACTGCCCGGTGAGGCGCGAAGGGATTATTTGATCGCGCAGTTATCAATGAAATTTTCTGGGACGCTGGGTAAAATCCCCGCATATGTGGGGGTTGATATTTTTGAAAATCTACAAGGATACTCTGAGAATGACTCGGATCTGGTGGCGAGTCGATTTCGCGATGAGACGACTGGGTATGCAGTGGCCTTGAATCTAGGGCAGAATAAGAAGCGGGGTGACTGGCGCTTTCGTTATGTACATGCACGTGTTGAGACCTTAGCTGCGTTGTCGTCCTATGCCACAACCAGCTTCGGTTGGTTGCTGAAAACGAATGTCATAGTGCACGATTTTCGTATCGATTATTCGATGACTGATAAATGGCGATTTACAGGAAGAGTGTCACCGGCGGAGGAGAAAATAGGTTCTCGAAAGAGTACCCGTTATCGGATAGATTTCAGTCGTCCTTTTTGAGTAAGAATTCTACTGCTATACGATGGATCCATTCAAAAGAAACCGAATAGCTGCTACTGATATGGTCATTCCTCAGCTTGGATTTGGAGGAGGGACTCTCGGTGATCCGAATGAAATTATTAGTGAAATCCAGTCTTTGGAAACGCTTGAATCCGCCTATAATTCAGGTATCGAATTTTATGATACGGCACCGTGGTATGGAAATGGAAAGAGTGAGCACCGTCTGGGGACTTTTTTGAGAAATCAACCCAGGGATTCGTTTTTGCTCAATACCAAGGTGGGGAAGTACTATACCCGTCCGAAAGATGTGGAGACATTCTATCAGGATCGGTGGCTTGGTGGATTCCAGTTTGAGCTTAATTTTGATTATACGGCTGAGGGATTTGAAAGAGCATACCGGGAAAGTCTCCTAAGGTTGAGTATGACCCGAGTTGATTCCTTGGTGATTCATGATCTGGATCACAAGTTTCATTCAGAGACAGGGGGTGTGGAGAAGCGTTTTCGAGAATTGCTCGATGGTGGAGGGTTCGAATACTTGAAGAATCTAAAAGATAGTGGAGAGATCAAAGCCATTGGCGTAGGCATCAATTGTGCAGAGCTTATGCCGAGGTTTGTGGAGTGTTGTGATATCGATTTCTTCTTGGTTGCGATGCCATACACCCTGTTGGATCAACCTGCTCTGGAAGTATCTCTACCGTTGTGTGAGGAACATGGAGTTTCGGTCATTAGCGGCGCTGTGTTTGCTTCTGGCATATTAGCGACTGGTGTGAGCAATAATCCACTTTATGGATACGAGCCCGCTGAAGATTCGATTATTTCTAAAGTCAGAGCCATTGAACGGATCTGTCGGCGTTTTGACGTTCCCCTCGGAGCAGCGGC
>CALGUT010000814.1 GCA_937920335.1 uncultured Opitutales bacterium | reverse complement strand
AATTGAGTTTGAATGATCTGATTTCAGCTGCCGCAAGTTGGCAACTTAAAATCGGATAATCCGGAATGACTTAGTTCGGATCAGGGGAGCTGAACTTCCCGCGAATTGACACGGGCCTTAACCTCACGGTTACCTTACTACGCGTCCGGAACCGCCTGACTTTAACAACGCTTCTACTTCTTCGCGGGTGGAGAAGTTGTAATCTCCATAGATCGAGTGGGCGAGGCAAGACGCTGCAACCGAGAAGTCGATCGCCTTTGCCGGTTCTGCCAACTCAGGAGTGTTGAGCGCAAAAATGAGTCCCGCACCAAAGGAATCGCCACCACCAACTCGGTCCACGATGTTGCGGATTTCGAATGGCTCATACTCGCCGTTGTTGTCGGGTGAAAAAACAGTACTCTTTGCCGTGGCATCATAGAACATGGCCCCCCAATTATTGTGGGATGCGGATATGCTCTCGCGGAGTGTGATGGCCACTTGTTTGACATTCGGGAACTGTCTGACGATCTCTTCTGCCACTTGTGTGTACTTTGCCGCATCGATCTTTCCAGAATGCACATCCGTATTCTCGGCGTGAATACCCAAGACATCGGAGGCGTCTTCCTCGTTGGCGATGACCACGTCTACGAAGGGCAGAATTTTGTGCATCGTCTTTTGAGCAAGTGCATTGGCAGCTGTACCCGGTTCCCAGTTCCAGAGTTTCTTGCGAAAATTCAAATCGCATGAAACGGTGAGGCCAGCAGACTTGGCTTGTTTAACAGCTTCGAGTGTAGCGTCCGCTGAGATTGAAGAAAGAGCAGGGGTTATACCTGTGGTATGAAGCCATCCGGCTCCGTCCATGATAGCTGTCCAGTTGTAGGTATCAGCTGGGGTCATGCTCACGGACGAGTAATCGCGATCGTAGATGACGCGACTTGGCCTTTGGTTGGCTCCAGCTTCGACCCAGTAAAGTCCGAGACGACCTGTATCTGATAATACGATACTACTCGTATCGACACCCAGTCCACGTAGGTTTGCCAGGCAGGCATCGGTTACATCGTGCTTGGGCAGGGCAGTTACAAATCTTGCCTTTCCGCCGAGCATGCTGATGGAAGCGGCTACGTTTGCTTCCGCGCCTGCGAAAGTCAGATTGATGTCACCGGGTAGGGACTGTTTGAAACGTTTAAATCCGAAAGGGCAGAGGCGCCCCATGATTTCTCCAAAAGTTACAATAGTTTTCATGATTAGATGGAGTCAGCTATGGTTCTTGCTTCGCGGGCGTTTGCTTCGATGGTGTCCCAATCTTCCGCATTGATGACATCTTTCTTGGCGATCCAGGAACCGCCAATAGCTGAAATCAACGGTGACTTCAGGTAATCGACCATGTTTTTAGAATTGAGACCGCCCAGTGGTATGAAATCGAGACCCAGGTGTTGGTACGGTGCGACCATTCCTTGCAGGTGCTTTAGGCCACCTGACGTTTCTGCTGGGAAAAACTTGATGGTGCGGCAACCGAGTTCAATGGCTGCTTCGATGTCGCTAGGAGTCATGATACCTGGACCAAACGGTAGGCCTTTATCCTGAGCGTATTTCACGATTTTTGCGTTCATCCCTGGAGCAACTCCGAATGCAGCGCCTGCTTCGACTACTGCGTCGACTTGCTCAGTGGTAAGGATTGTGCCAATCCCGGCAAGCATCTCGGGAACCTCAGCTTTAATCGCTTTCAGGGCAGGTAGGGCGGCTGGAGTTCTCAGGGTCAATTCCATGGCACCGATGCCGCCTCTTAGGAGCGCCTGTGCGACAGGGACCGCGTGGGCAGCGTCATCGATAACGAGCACAGCAACTACTTTGGATGCTTTGATTTGATCGTGAAGTTCTTTTGGAAACATAGATTTCTGGGTCATTGTGTCAGTATATTTGACAAATAGGTTTGTATAGTAGACAGAATGAATCTTCGGTAATCGATGTCAATGGAAACGAAACACTTAGCTACTTCTCTTTTCAAAGCGCTGGATGCATTAACGCTGGTTAGCTCGAAAGGTCGGGGTGGACTTGGAATAGCAGAAGCGGTCGAGGCAATGAACTTACCTCGCAGTAGCTTAATTCGCATGTTCGATAGCCTGATTCACTATGGTCTGATTGAGCGGAACGAGGAACGGCGCTATCGGGTGACCGAGAAGTTCTATGATTGGAAAGCAGAAGACTCAGGAGCTCTGCTTGTAAAACAGTATTTGCCGCTTATGCGACGGATCACCGACGAAGTAGGTGAAATGACGGTGTTAGGTAGGCTAGTG
>CALGUT010000813.1 GCA_937920335.1 uncultured Opitutales bacterium | reverse complement strand
GTTAGAAAACCTCATCCAGCTGCCACTGTTTTAACGATCCCAGGGACATCCCCGATTTTGGGGAGCCGCTCGATAAATTTCAGCCTTAAGCTTTCCTGAGCATAGCCGGATGTCGAAAATAATTGGTATTCTCCAGAGTTCTATCAGCAAATCTATAGCTCATGTCTTCGTTGGCAACTTACATCATCTCAAAACTCAGTAGAGTGCACATTGCAAGCCATTTTTTATGAAAATTTTAGTGTTAAGTTTCTTTTATCCGCCTGACTTGTCAGCTGGTTCCTTTCGTATTGAAGCCTTTATGGAAGAGTTGCGAAAACAGACTTCAGCAAAAGATGAAATCCACCTGCTGACAAACTTTCCCAATCGCTATATGACCTTTACATCAGAAGTTCCAGCGTTCGAGCAGATCGGAAATATTCACATTCACCGTTGCCAGCTTCGGTCTCAGGGTAAGGGCTTCGTCAGTCAGGTCAAAAGATTCTTGCAATACTCGCACTTTGTCAAAAAATATACTCGCAATGAAAAGTACGATCTAGTTTTCGCAACTTCATCAAGAATGTTCACAGCTGCGCTAGGGGTCGATATAGCCGTCAAACAAGGCTGCCCTTCCTATATCGATATTCGGGATTTATTCGTCGATACTTTCAAGAGCCTCTTTTCTAAAAAATTAAATCTCACGCTCGGCCAATATTTCAAATGGGTAGAAAAAAAGACATTCACTCGTGCCAGTCAAATCAATGTCGTCTCCCCAAGTTTTTCCGATCACATCAAAAGCGTGTACCCCACGATCAATGACATCGACCTTTTCACTAACGGAGTCGATGATATTTTCATCGACTATAAACCTAATGACTTGCCTGCGGAGTTGAGTGACTATTTTTCCAAATTACCTGAGCGGCCCACATTCCTCTATGCTGGAAACATCGGGAGAGGTCAGGACCTGGACATCATCCTGCCATCAATGGCTTTAAAATATCCTGATTACGACTTTGTCTTAGTTGGTGATGGCAATGCCAAAGTAAAACTCGAAGAGGAGATCGAGAAAAAATCTTGCAACAACATCTTCTTCTTCTCACCAATCAGTCGCGAGTTCATTCCGACTTTATACGCTAAATCAACCTTACTGTTTCTTCACCTTGGTAAAAGTGAAGCTCTCGAAAAAGTAATACCATCTAAACTCTTTGAATATGCAGCAAGCGGAAAACCGATTCTAGCCGGAATTCAGGGCTATTCCAAAGATTTTTGCCGAAAAGAAATCAGTAATTGCCAGGTTTTTTCCCCTGGGAATATCGAAGAGGCGACTAAGGCTTTGGATTTACTGTCCATGGAAACGTCTGAACGTTCAGAATTTATCGAAAAGTTCAACCGAACTAAAATCATTACGGACTTAGTATCCAATTTTCTAGAGCTAAATAAGGTGAAGAAATGATACTCATTACTGGCATAACAGGTTTTGTTGGCCAACAACTCTCCTGTGAACTTGTTAGACGCGGCCGAGAAGTCAGAGGTGCCCGGCGCTCCTGCTTCTCCGCTGTTCCGGATGAAATTGAGCCTGTACTCGTCAGCTCCTTAGGGCCAAATACTGATTGGGCTACGGCACTTAGTGGCGTGGATACAGTGATTCACTTAGCTGCCCGAGTTCATCTAATGAATGAAACTGAGGCAAATCCTCTCGATGAATTTCGTAAGGTAAATGTAGAGGGCTCTAAAAAATTAGCGCAGCAAGCTGCCCAGCTAGGAGTTAGACGTTTCATTTTCATTAGCTCGATCAAGGTCAATGGTGAATTTACTGTGAGCACGCCGTTTTCTGATGATGTTGAAGTTTCTCCGCTCGACGCTTATGGACTTTCCAAATGGGAAGCGGAAGAAGCTTTACGAAAAATCGCGCAAGTAAGTAGGATGGAAGTAGTAATTCTGCGTCCACCACTTATTTACGGTCCGGGGGTCAAAGCAAACTTGCATAAACTTATTCAAGTTATCGACAAAGGTCTACCGCTTCCGTTGATGTGTGTCCGGAATTCTCGTAGCCTCATCGGTCTTTCCAACTTTGTAGATCTTATTATTCATTGCGTGGATGCTCCACAGGCTGCGGGGAAAACTTTTATGGTTAGTGATGGTGATGATGTGTCAACTCCTGAGTTAGTGAGGCGTATTGCTATAGCCCTCAACAAAAAAGCATTATTATTACCCATTCCTCAATTCCTAATAAATGTTGCGGCTCTTTGTACTGGAAAAAGAGCTCAGATTCAACGATTGTGTAGTTCCTTGCAAGTCGATTCTAGTAAACTTAAAAGCGAGCTTGGTTGGCATGCTCCTTATTCCATGGCTGAAGAACTTGAAAGAGTTATTACAGCCTACCGTAAATCAAATTAAATCTTTTTATGAAACGTCTTTTTGATCTTCTAATTTGTATGGTGACACTACTTGTATTTTCACCAATTTTTCTAATTTGTAGCCTTGCAATTAAGCTCACTAGCAAGGGATCGGTGTTTTACGTCTCTGACCGAATCGGAGCCAGAAATACTCATGGGGATGTCCCTAGGATCGTTAAAACAGTGGCAGCTGGATGAGGTTTTCTAACA
>CALGUT010000812.1 GCA_937920335.1 uncultured Opitutales bacterium | reverse complement strand
CCATGAAAAAAGCACTCATCACCGGAATAACAGGACAAGATGGATCCTACCTAGCAGAAATTCTCCTTGAGAAAGGCTACGAGGTACACGGAATTATTCGTCGATCGTCCTCTTTTAACACGGAACGTATCGATCACCTTTACACAGATCCTCACACTGCTAATGCTAACCTACATCTACACTATGGGGACTTAGCTGACTCAGTTCAGATGGTAAAGCTGTTATATAGCTTACAACCTGACGAGGTCTACAACTTAGGAGCGCAGAGTCATGTCCGTGTGTCTTTTGACATCCCTGAGTATACCGGTGACGTTGTCGGCGTGGGAACCGTCCGTATCCTCGAAGCCATACGCGAAGCGGGAATGGTGAACAAAACGCGATTCTACCAAGCATCGTCATCTGAGATGTTTGGCCTAGTCCAAGAAGTTCCACAAACCGAAACAACTCCATTTTGGCCAAGAAGCCCTTACGCATGCGCGAAAGTCTATGCCTACTGGCTCACCGTAAATTACCGCGAATCCTATGGTCTACATGCAAGCAATGGAATCCTGTTTAACCACGAATCTCCGAGACGTGGGGAAACGTTTGTGACCCGAAAAATTACTCGTGCAGCGACCCGGATTAAAATGGGACTTCAAGACAAACTATATTTGGGTAATCTGGATGCCAAGCGCGACTGGGGCTACGCCAAAGAATACTGCGAGGGGATGTATCTTATGCTTCAGCAAGATAATCCTGATGACTATGTTCTCGCCACTAATGACACCCATTCAGTCAAGGAGTTTTGCCAAGAGACATTCGCGACACTCGATATGGATTTTGAAGAATTCGTTGACTACGATAAACGGTACGAAAGACCCGCAGAGGTTGAACTGTTGATCGGTGATCCAGCCAAAGCTAAAAAGCAACTCGACTGGGAACCGAAGACTGACTTCAAAGGACTGGTTAAACTTATGGTTGAATCAGACCTACAGTTAGCTAAAAAAGAGTTGGCTGTTAAACAAGCGACGGCTAGCTGAGTTCTGCACTAAATACTATGGATCCGTCTTGGAAAGTTTATATCTCCGGCCATCGCGGAATGGTCGGCTCCGCTCTCGTTCGAAAGCTTACGTCACTCGGTTATGAGAATATAGAAACAGCGACTCGCGACGAGCTTGATCTCACTGATCAGACTGCTGTCCGCCGTTTCTATGAACTTGAAAGACCGGATGCTGTAGTAATTGCCGCAGCAAAGGTAGGGGGAATCGGAGCCAACAGCACCTACCCCGCAGATTTTATCTACGAGAACCTGATAATCGCTGCTAACCAAATCCAAGCAGCCTTCGAATTCGGAGTGAAGCGCCTTCTGTTTTTGGGAAGCTCCTGCATCTATCCAAAATTCGCCCCCCAACCGATGCCTGAGGACTGCCTGCTGACAAGCGAACTGGAACCCACCAACGAGCCTTATGCTATCGCTAAAATCGCGGGTCTCAAGATGTGCCAGTATTATAGAAAACAGTTTGGGGTTCAGTTTCACTCATTGATGCCGACGAATCTCTATGGTCCAGGAGACAACTATGACCTGGAGAACTCTCATGTTCTACCGGCATTGATTCGCAAGTTTCACGAAGCGAAAGAAAACGGAGATGGAGAAGTAGTCATGTGGGGATCGGGAACGCCTCAACGAGAGTTTCTTCACGTTGATGATCTAGCAGACGCTTCGATTTTCTTAATGAATCTCGAAAGCCCACCAGACTGGGTCAACGTAGGCAGCGGCGATGAGGTGACTATCAGGGAGCTAGCAGAAACCGTCAAAGCTGCTATCGGCTATAAAGGAGAGATTGTTCAGGATACAACCAAGCCAGACGGCACACCCAGAAAACTACTGGATGTTTCATTGCTCAATAAATTAGGTTGGCAAAGAAAAATTGACCTTTCGAGCGGTATTAAACTCACCTACGAGTCCTTCCTTAACGAGCAGAAAGCAGGCACAATCAGAGGTTAAGAATCCAGATTGCCTCACGTATTCGCTCTTTCCTCCAGGACAGCGACCGAATCAAAAAATAATTGGAAAGGCTTTTCAGAAAGGCTCGACCAACTTTTGAACGCATAATTGTGTTTAATTTGTGCTGATAAAGCCTGACTTGGAAATTTAATGAAAAAGCTCTTCACAAAAGTGATTGGCGGGATATCACCCTGCTGCAGAGACATGGCCATCTTGTCATCACAATCCCTGGATCGCAGGTTAACTTTTAGGGAGCGATTCAGTATGCGGATGCATGGCTGGATTTGCAGCTGGTGCGTCGACTACTCGGATCAAGTATCTAAAGTAAATGATACAGTCACAGGAGAGGGAGAATCATTAGCTGAAATGAGAGACGAAAAATTGTCGGACGCATGCAAGGAACGTATCAAAGCCATGATGAAGCCATCTGACAGCGATACGATCTAAGTAGCCGTTAAAGTCTCTTATCGGCAGCTGACCAGTTATCCTGCAGGCATTTTCTCAAAGCCATTCGGGCACGATGAAGAATTGTCCATAAATTTTGGGGCGTAATACCCAGCTGTTCCACTATCTCTTTACTATCGATACCATCGACTTCTCGCATCAGGTAGACCTGCTTTATCTTGTTTGGGAGTTTGTCAGAACAGGAAAGAAATTGAGCCATGAATTCTTTGCGGTCTACACTCTCCCATTGTTCAGCTGACCATTCTGAAGGAGAGAAATCTCCATTTAACCAATGACCGTCCTCCCCGAAATGCTCTTTTTCTTCATCATCATAAAATGAGGACAACTGAGTGAAGGTCTTCTCCCGCGAACTCTTTCGGTAGTAGTCCATGACTTTGAATTTCAGAATACCTGTCAACCACGTCTTCAACGTAGACCGTCCCCCAAAGTTTTTAAGTGACTTTATACCAGCCAGGAATGTCTCTTGAACTAAGTCTTCCGCCACCGAAGGATTGTTAACTCGCATAACCGCATACCTGTAAAGGTAGTCACCGTAGGATTCGAGCCAGGTTGAGGGATCTAGAGAATCGGTATTATCTGGCTTGGATGCGTCCACAACGAAAAGTGGGGTTGATTTGCACGGGGCAGACAACAATTGTCAAGAGTCCGCCATGAAAGCTCCGATCAAAATAACCTATAACGCTCCCTTCGTCCTCACCTATTCCCTAATTTGCCTGGTGGTACTGCTCGTCTCTGGGTTAACCGATGGGACATCCACCATTCACATATTCAGCGTCCATGGCAGTGACAGTTTCACCGACCCACTCGCATACCCGAGATTGATAGGTCACGCCATGGGCCACGTCAGTTTTTCACACCTACTAGGTAATCTGACTATCATTCTCCTGATCGGCCCGATGCTTGAAGAAAAATATGGAACAAGGGATCTTGCCATTATGGCTGTCATTACGGCCGTCATTACAGGCGTTCTTCACATGGTATTTTTCGACGGCATGCTACTCGGCGCTAGCGGAATAGCGTTCATGTTCATCGTTCTAAGTTCACTGGTAAACGTGAAACGTAAGACCGTTCCTCTCACCTTCATCCTCGTTTGTATTATCTTTCTCGGAAACGAATTCGCGCTGTCATTCGAAGAGGACAGCGTGTCTCAATTCGCACATATACTGGGCGGCATATGCGGCAGTGTATTCGGCTTCTTTAGAGCCAAATAAACCAACTCCACCTTAGATCCGATCACTTCCCAACACCATCTCTCCGCCGGGCTTCTCCAGCATCGGCTCAGAGGCGGTTTCCTCCGTAACAAAGAATGCAACCCGAGAGCTCGATATGGGTGAATTATCATCCAGTTCAAAAAAGTAGAGCCCATTATTCCGATCCTGCATTGGAATGATCCCTGCGCATTCAAGTAAATTAGCTTGAGGGTCCTTCACCCAAAGAAAGTAGTTCTTACCGTCCTCTTGTTGCGGAAGATTTTGAATTGCGATGTAACCGTGCTTGCTTCGCGGATCGAATACTGCAAATCCGCTTCCTAGTGTGTTCGCTAAGGGTGAAGCTCCCACCTTAGTTGGAAGTTCATCAGGATGATCCCAGTAATTTTCTGCCATTTGAGTCAGATCGCCAAAGCTTCCCAGATCGCCTTGCGATATTACCGCAGGTATCGTTTTGAATGCTGAAGAATCGGAGTCCATCCCAACAACAAGATAAACGGGTTGCGACGCAACAGGCCCTCCAGAGTCTCGATTCGTTAATAAAAGCGTGAGTCCCACTCCCAGGAACAAAGCGGCAGCCATTCCCCACCCTGCGAGCACGGGCCATGAAATTGTTATAGCAGGCTTCGGCTTCACGGCTGGATTCCTAAATTGAATCTTGGATTCGATCTTGGAGAATACTTCCGCAGGAACCTCCTGTTGAGGCAGTTTCCTCACTTGCTCTTCGACCGCTAGTTCAAGTTCACGGACTAAAAGGACCAACTCCATTTCGGTTTCCAAACGTTTCTCAAATACCGTCCGCTCGTCAGTTGTAAGTTTGTCCAACGCATACAGGCTGGCTAGTTCTTTCGTATTCTCGTTCATAGCGCAGATTCGGTTAACGTGTTTCTTAGCTGGAAAAGCCCCCGCTTAAGCCAGGACTTTACAGTTCCGAGAGGTTGCTCAAGAGACTTGGCAATTTCAGAGTGCGTCATTCCAGAAAACAACGCTAACTCTAAGGCCTTCTTTTGCTTTTCCGGGACCTCCTTAAGTGCTTCTTCTACCCGCTCACGGGCTTCATGCTGAGCAACGGTCTTCCTTATATTCTCAGGGGCAGACCACTCCTGATCTGTCTCTGCTTCAAACGTTGTCACCTCGGGACCACGACTCAGCTTTCTTATTCTATCAATACAGGTACGTCTCATAATCGTAACTGCCCAAGTGAAGGGCCTAGACTTCCGTGCATCAAAATGGGCCGCATTTTTCCAGACTTTCACAAACGTATCCTGAAGCGCTTCCTCAGCTTCAGACGGGTTTTTTAACATGCGTAATCCAAGAGAATAAAGCGGGGTTGAGTATTTGTCGTATAACACACGAAAAGCCTTGGAATCACCGACCCCTATTTGGGACAACAAACACGCTTCCTCGAGCGCAGTATCTTGCTTTTCAGTAGAAGACATCGGATTTCTAGTTTTATTAAAATAGAGGCTGGTCGGTACCAAACCAGCCCCGTGAGTCAGTCAGGATTTCTTAAATTTATGCTCGTTTAGCTTCCCGGCTATCTCCTTCGCAGCCTTGGTAATAACCTCGTCCATATTATCTTGGGGCTGGCGACCGGGCCTTGGATAAGTTCTCACTCTTATAATCTTGAAATCGGTCTTTTCTCCATCCTCAAGCAGGGTCACCCAAGCACGAAAAACCAAATCACCAATCGTTTCGCTCTCAAGGCTTTGAAAATAGATTCTCAATTGTAACCCATCATCTGGTATCCCTGCACCCCAACGCTCAAACTTTAGGCCCACCGGCCATTCTTCTTTTTCAAACACCTTGGTAAAGTTTTGTTTGATACGGATGTACATATCCAAGTCATTGTGATAGGCACGGTTGTGAATCAAACTGTCAGATACGACCACGAGCATTGTTTCTTGGTCAGTTGCCTCAGACTCCTGAGCGAGCAGCGGATTTAGCGCACCAAGCAGGCATACTACGAGAGCGAAAAAGGATAGTCTTGAATGAATCTTCATTGGGTACGGTAGGTTTCTAGAAGTATTACGCTGTAGTAAGAAATTCGGATTCACAAAATTATAGTTTCTAAATATCTAGAGATCACCAAGAAAGTAAACAGGATTGAAGTTATGCTAACAACCCAACAAAACTAACAGATCATGAAAGCAAACGGCATAATCGCGTTTTTAACCGATTTCGGTACCAGCGATTGGTATGTTGCCAGTATGAAAGCAACCGCCGCATCACTGTATCCAGAAGCTCGATTTATAGATATAACCCATGATATAACTCCAGGATCAATTGCTGAGGGCGCTTTTGTACTCAATCAATGCTTCAATGATTTTCCCCGTGGAACCACATTCGTCGTGGTTGTAGATCCGGGAGTCGGAACTTCAAGAGAGCCTGCCGTCATCGCGGCAGGGGACTACTTTTTCGTCGGACCCAATAATGGCGTTCTTTCTCCAACCGTCTCAGATCTCGGCCTGCGGGGAGCCCACAAAATAGATTCTCCAGAATGGATGGGTAAAAAAAGAAGCACCACATTTCATGGACGCGACATTTTCGCTCCGTCAGGAGCAAGAGTCGCCTCAGGATATCTAATCGGGAACGCAGGTACCGCTATTGAATCTATGGTATCTTTCCAATTTCCGGAACCCAACCCCACTGGCGACACATTGACGGGGCAGATTCTTTACTTCGACCGGTTCGGAAATGGACTCACAAACTTTCGACTAGAACACCTCGATACGGATAATCTCGCTGGCCTTCGAGTTGAAGACACTCTCTTCCCCCTGGCCAACACGTTTGGTGAAGTCGATTGCGGAGCACCTGTCTCTTATTTAGGTTCTGGCGGATTTCTGGAAGTCGCGCTCAGAAATGGAAATGCCAAAGCAGGTTCAGGACTGACGACCGAGTCCACGGTATGGCCCGTCTTTCACTCGTGAGCTACTTCAGCCGAGCGACCCTTAATTTTTCGCTCTTCCAGATTCCTTCTACCTTCGAAAAGTCTTCTTCTTTAGTACCGCTAATCAGGCAAAAATCGTAGCTATCCCAACGGGGCATTTCTTTTCTAGCAGACTCCAACCGACGATCGATTGCAGCCCGATCCTCTTTCCCACGGGAAATTAGCCGCTTTTCGATTTCTTCAATACTTGGCGGCAAAAGAAAGATCGTAACTAGTCGCTGCTTAAGCAGTGGATCTTGTTCCGCCGCCTTTTGAAAAGAAGCCACTCCTTGTACATCGATATTCATGATCAGATCGATATTTTGA
>CALGUT010000811.1 GCA_937920335.1 uncultured Opitutales bacterium | reverse complement strand
CTATAATGTCGGTCGTTACGACGATTCACGTGGCCCGAACGGGGTACTCTTTGGGGTGAGTGAGGCCGGTGGATTGATCAATCAATCTTCGTTACAGGCTCAATTATACAGAAACTACGGACGGATCCGTTACAGCTTCGGTAGCAACGATCGAAACCGTTCTGAATTCCGAACCAATCAGGTTTTGATTGAAGATAAGTGGGCGCTTACAGTCGCTGGACTCTACCAAGACAATGGCCATTGGCGGGACTTTGCTACCGACGAAAAGAAGCGTATCTACCTGGCTACGAAATGGCAGATAAACGATAAAATCTCATTCAGGGCAAATTTTGAGGATGGCGTGGACCACCGCACGACGGTTCAGCCGACTACTCCTACCGACGAAGGATTGCCGTTCTATGATAATCTGGTGGCCTTTGGTGTAGATGCGGTCACCTTTGAACCAACCGGTGGGAATCCCAATAATGCGATGAGAGCGTTGGGAGTAACTAACCGTGACGGTAACCCCAGGAACTTTGCTCCTAACGGACAGAATCGATTTACCTACCTCGTAAACGACGACACATTCTATAACGCCACTGGAACTTTCCGGACGGACGGGTACGACGATTCGCGTGTTCGGCACCCAGATGGCACACCCGGGGGCGCCGATAGGAGGATGCGGATCAACGATCCGGAGTTTATGCCGTTTGAGCGGTTTCCGGCTGGATCCGATCATTTCCGAGAAACTGACCTCAGGTTACTTACAGCTTCGCTCGATGTAGAAATAACCGATAATTGGTTTTTTAATCTTCAATTCGGAAGGCAGGATGCTGACATCCAAACTTATTCACTAGCGGGAGCTCGACCTGAATTATTTGGTGACCCGAATACTATTCAAGGATTGGATGGCCCAGCGAATCCTTATGCCGGAAATCTCTACTTCGATGGCGAATGGAGAAATGATACGAGTTTGAATGACTTTGAAGAAATACGCGTTTCTACGTCCTATTTACTCGAAACCGGATCCAAGTGGCTCGGTCGCCATCAGTTAGCCATTTCCGCATCCCGTACAGATGAGAGCCAGGAACGTAACCAAAAGGAGCACGTCCTCGGTGGAAATCCTGCTGGGAGAGGCACGTTTATTGACCGTCAGGGAAATCGCTACACCAATTCCGATTATGGGAATGTGGATCAACGAATTCAGATCCGGAACTATATCGACTTGAATGACTACAGTACCTGGAAAGCGGGTGGATGGAGCGAACTTCCCGCCACCCTGATGACGGATCGTTTTACTGGTTCACCGACTGAGTATCCCACGGTCTTCGCTTATTCCACTCCCGGAAACCTGAATTACCTGGCCGATTTCACAACGGAATCCGCATTGGCGGTTACGCAGAGTTATTTCTGGGATGATCGGTTCGTCGTCACATTAGGGTACCGACAGGACGATGTGAATATCAAGCGCTACGGTCATGTTCGTAACTCCGTTGTGGGATGGGTTCCAGACCGTGACGTTACGGAGGATACCACGGCCACAAATGATATTATCCCCGCCTCTCCGGAAGTAGATTTTAGCGGAAGTGTTAGAACAACTGGATTTGTGTTCCATCTGAATAAAAACTTTTCATTGATCGCCAATGAAGCGAGCAGTGTTGGTATCCCTGATTTCCGCCGCACGGTATTCCCGGACGGAAGAAATGCAGCTCCAACGGATGGTAGTGGTCAAGACTTTGGTATCGCCTTCAATTTGCTCGATAATCGATTTAATGGCCGTCTGGTTTATTATGAGACAGAATCCCTCGGGACTGCCTCTGGAGGTAGAAATGGAACGGCTCAAATGGAGAATATCTACGATATCTATGAGACGTTACTAGAGGGACCTGCGCTTCAAGATCTTTTGAGTCGCCGTCAGATTCTGCGCCCCGAGGTGAATGGAAAACTCTCTGATAATTTCTCCGATGGAATCGAATTCCGTATGACCGCCAATATTACGTCGAACTGGAGATTGAACTTTAATTTGGCAAAAACGGATCGTCGAGTGCAGAATCTCTACCGCGAATCCCAGCGTCATCTAGGGCTTGTTAAAGGCGATGATGGATTGGTTATTCAGGGGGCAACATTCGCGGGTGATATTGAGGATCCCAATGATCCTGGTTCCACCATTGAGGCCTACGAGATTGATCCGAGTGCTTATACTTCGGATGGAGTAGTTGCTCAGTTTATCGCGCTGGAAGATCAGCTTCCAGAGACCTATAATCTGCAAAATTCCGGTGTGTCGTTTCAGCTGTGGGATATGGTTGACGATATGAATGACCGTATTGAACAAGATGAAAAACGCTGGGGCCTTCGTCCATGGCGGGCCAACATCTTTACCGCTTATGACTTCAATGAAGGCCTGTTGAAGGGCTGGACAGTGGGTGGTGGATATCGTTGGACTGATGCCAATATCATTGGCGAATTTGAAGATGGCACCGAGGTTGAAGGTGACGAAATGGCGGAGGCAGATTTTTTCCTTCGTTACCGGACCAAACAATTTAGTCCGCTCAAGGGTGGTCAGTGGACCTTCCAGATGAATATCTACAATATGTTTAATAACCGCGACATCGTTCCCGGTAAGCTAGCAGTCGACGGAGACCCTGATTATCGTATCCCGGGTGGACGCGGCGTTGCCTATTCTCGCTTCGATGTGGTTCGCCCTAGGGAGTATCGATTCACGGTTACACTCGATTTCTAATCTTAATGGATAGCTTTCCGTTCCTTACTGGTAGATGTGACTGGCAAGGAACGGACGAGCCTCCGCCTGTATCAGTAAATAACTTTAATGTCTTTATTCATACTTGATCCCGCTGAGGTAGCACTGGATGGCCCTTCAAATGGCCCAGTTTTTTGCAAGCAAAACAACTCTTGGGGCCGAACTGGGGGAGTCAGGGAGTATAATGAATAAACATCCCCAGTTGTTGTCCCACGATCCAATAAACAACTTCGATTTTACCGAGCAATTTGCTCGGCACGAATCGGCGTTGCGACTCTATGCCAGAAGCATGCTACCTAATTGGGATGCCGTGGATGAGGTCATCCAATCGGCGAGTCTTATTATGTGGCGGAAACTGGATCAGGTCCGGGAGCCGGATGGGTTTCGACCATGGGGTAAGTGCATTGTTCGTTTCGAGGCGCAGAAATACTGTCGCACGAAAGCACGGGATGCCCATGTGTTTGATTCTGAACTGTTGGATATACTTGCCAGGCAACAAGACGAAGAAGATCAGATCGGTCTGGAACAGGAGCAGCAAGCGCTGGAACAATGCCTCGAAACGGTAAGTGCATCTTCCCGGACTTTGGTTTTGGCACCTTATCAAGGGTATGAGTTTCTGACCAAGATAGCCAAGGCAAGCGGCAGAACACAGAACAGTCTTTATAAACAAATCCGCCGTATACGGCTTAAATTGGAACAGTGCGTGGACGATAAAATTTCCACGCCTACCTCTGGAGGATGAGAGAAGCAGACGATAATATGGATTGGAGAGATCTAATTGATCGCTACCTCGACGGAACGATTGCTGAGGAGGAATTTGTTGACCTGGAAGTGGCTTTGAAAAGGGATTCGCAGGTTCGGGGCATTTATCTCGAGGCGGTCAAGACCGATACTCTGTTGAGAGAGATTGCTGGGAAGATTCCTGACGCAATTACCGAGCCTGCCACTGCCCGCCCGCGCAATCATTGGGTTGTTTTTCTGGGGTCCGCTGCCAGTATTGCGGCTCTTATTGCCGTAGCATTTTTGGCCTCGTTTGGTGACTCTGCCAAGATTGGTTCTGTTGAAGATGCGGGGTGGCTTTCACTAAGTCTGGAAGAGGGCCACGGACTGAACCCGGGAGATGAGGTGCAACTGGCATCGGGGAGTGTTGAGATTCAGTTTCGCTCCGGTGCTCTGACCCGCATACATGGACCCGCTCGGATCGAAATCACGTCCGATAACGGCGCGTTTCTTCATCACGGAGAAATCTGGTCACGAGCCGATACAGAGGCCTCGGAAGGTTTTACGATTCAAACACATTCAGGCAAATTCGTCGACCGAGGAACCGAGTTTCTGATGACAGCAAAGCTGGATGGATTTAGCCAGATGCATGTGGCTTCTGGAGCGGTCGATGCTGAGGTTGACGGGTATGGCCTTCAGCGTTTTGGAAAAGGTAGTGGCCTAGGTGTCGAACCCGGGCATACACCAGTGATGATTAGGATCGAGCCGGGCGATGAAAGCCCGCAGTTCAATTTCCCAACTTTGCCGCCGCCTAGCGCAACAGATGAAGCAGATTTGAGCATAGGGCGGAGTAAGGTCCGTCTGATCAGCAGTGGCCCCAAAGGCCGGAAAAATTTCCCTCATCAGAAAAGCGGTAAACCCGATCGATTGATTGATGGTGTGGGTCAAATAAGCAACGATAAACCCGAGGAGTCGTTGTATTTCAGTGATGGGGCAAATGGAAACATCATGCTCGATTTAGGGCGTGAGATTCCAGTTTCAAGGGTACATACCTACTCTTGGCATTTGAATAAAGATTATCCCGATATGAGACGCCGCGCGGTCCAGCGTTACACGCTTTGGGGCAGTCCCGAGGCAAAGCCTGAAGCCATGCCATCCATAGAGCAGGCGAATGGCTGGATCCGTATTGCTCGTGTTGATACAGACGCTTTTTTTCGGGTTGAAGAAGAACCCGATAGACCAGCGCAGCAGGCTTGCGCTATTCATACCAGCGCGCCTTCCATTGGAAATTACCGATATTTGCTGTTTCAAGTTGTTCCAACTCCAATGCCAGAGGGTAAGCTCGCGAGGCATACTTTCTTTGGCGAGATTGATGTCTTTAGCACAGACTCCAGTCAATAGTGCACACCGATAAACCCTTCATGTTTACAGCTTTAGTACCGATTTATTGGTATATATTACGCCCCTAGATACTCAGGTTATTGTGAAACTGAAAAAGGTAACTCGTTTGCATTCAAAGAAACTGGACGCTTCGAAGGCTAGGGAGTGTTTGTGAATTCAGAATCGAAACCAAATAAAAATAGCAGCAA
>CALGUT010000810.1 GCA_937920335.1 uncultured Opitutales bacterium | reverse complement strand
TAAAAATTCGGATTTCCTTGATGTCTGTATCAAGAAATTGGCGGACAACTGCGTTTCCAAATGAACCGGTGCCTCCGGTGATGAGAAGTATTTTATCTTTGAACATAATTTGAGCTTTCTGAAAAAGTCCCCGGAGCCTGTTTTCAATTTTTCCTGAAAACTCCAACTCGAGCAGCTGTGTTTCAGGTTTGATGGTGGGGCATTTTCATCGGACTTGGATTCGGAAATATGCTGCCCCAGACGGCTCGCAGGACTCTGCCAAGCCATAATACGTGGGCTTCCAACCCCAGGTGCAGTGCCAAAAGAACCGCCCTTAGCCAGGTGTCAAGATTGAGCACAATCAGTCCGATGTTGATCACACTCTCGCTGGTGTGGGCCAGTTTCGCCATGATTCGATCAAGGGTTCCTTTCCGTTTGGCATTCCCAAATTTCCCTTCCACCGGGATCCGGTCCAGTTCATCCTGACGTGCGAGTTTCTTCTCCGCTTTGAGTTCCGCCGCGTTCTC
This sequence comes from uncultured Opitutales bacterium, assembly GCA_937920335.1. Classification (GTDB taxonomy): domain Bacteria; phylum Verrucomicrobiota; class Verrucomicrobiia; order Opitutales; family UBA2995; genus UBA2995. The sequence goes on along the minus strand of CALGUT010000810.1, from coordinate 5,117 downwards.
TGCTGTCATTTTGCGGGGCCGCCCGAGGGCCGGCCCAGTGAGGCGGATGTCGAGATTTTTACAATACGCCCGGTTGGCACGTGTGCGGTAGAACATGTCAGCGTGGACCGAGGCAGGATAGCAGCCAAAGCGCTCCCGGTAGGCTTCAATCTGGCTGACCAGGTCACCACTTTCGTTGTAGGCATCCCAGCTCAGTCGGTGGAGCGAGACGTATCCTCCCCGTACATGACTCATGGAGATTTTGGCTCCAAATTCCACTTTCTTGCCAGCCTTACCACGCACGATAGGGCGCACGTGAGGTTGACTGATACTGACAATACGGTCCGCTACGGAGTGGGTCCGGTTTTCATACATGAAGAACTGTTGTCCATAGAGAGTATGGATGACCTGGAGGCATTTGATATTGTACGAGCTTAGGCTTACTAAGGCTTTCCGATCCTGCTCAAGGTAGCGCTCGATGTAGGCGAGGTTGCGTTTGATGAATCGCAGTTGCTGGCCGATGGCTTTGCAGATCTTTTTGGCTCCGGGCTTCTTTTGTTTAATGATGGCGAGGAACTGACGGCGCGCTTTTCGGCGATAAGTGCGAGGCTTCTTGCGCTCGCCGATGAAGGCTGCGTGGAGTGTGTCGATGTATTCTTCGGTCTTCTCGCGGGCCTCGTTGAGGAGTTTGAGGTCGGTGGGATAGGTGATGTCGGCCGGAGTGCAGGTGGCGTCCATGAGAAGTTTTCCCTCGTTGGGTGGATCAGCGGGCGGTTCTTCATCGTCGTCAGACTCGATCTGAATGGCGCCTTTTCCGGGGTCTTCAGATGTCGTTTGACTTGGTTCATCCAAGGTGACGCCGGTGGCAAGATCGATGATTTTGGTATTGATCGCATCATAATCTTTTTGACCAAAACGACTCCGAAAGTGCACCATCATGGAGGGATCAAAGAGGGCTTTTTCACGGAACTCATGCAGCCCGAGGAAATATTGCAGATAGGGGTTTTTCAGGATCTGTTCGACGGTTTCCTCATCGGTGACCCCGAGTCGCTCTTTGATGACGAGAGCTCCGAAGGCGATGCGCCCGGACTTGGCCGGAGCACCCATCCCAGTGCCATTGAGGCTATTTTTGTAAGCCTCTTCGATGTCTCCCCACGGAATCATTGCGGCCAGTTTCACCCAACGGTTTCCGGTGGAAAGCTTGCCGCCGAAGGGCATGTAAAAATCAAGGAATTCAGTCTGTTTTGGGTCGTCTCGATACATGTCGGGTGCACACTTATTCGAGAGTCTTTTAACACTTCCATGCACCTGACTCAGTCATTTTCTGCTGAGAAGGTTGATTTTTAGGGAATCGGGACTTTTTCAGGAAACTCGAAGTAAACTTCACACTTTTCTTAGCGTAATCGCGCGAGACCGCCTCCAGACCGGGGACGTTTCTGATGAAGGGACCTCAGGTAAAGCAGCCTGAGACCAAGACCGTGAATTGCTTTTTGAGCTGACTCAGCGCGAATGGGTTGCCTTCTAAATCATAGCCCTGTGCCTCTGTCAGCATCTCGCCGACCTTTGGCTTTTCCCCCGTAAATCGTTTGTCGCTGCCATCGACGAAATTTTGTCCCAGAGCTGAGATAGCCATTAAAATACTACAACTTAAGAGCGCTTTCATTTCTCGGACCCTGCGCTCTTCGCTGCCCCGGAGTTCTTTACTTTTTTTTGTTTCTCATAACAGTTGTCAGTTTAGAGGTTTCCACCCCGCCTAACAACCCATGTCATCTAACAGTGGAGTATATATCAGTGGGTGGTAACCTGAGCGTAAATATCTTTCATACGTAGCGCTTTATGACTCCAGTCGTATTCGTTGGCGATGCGGTCGTAAGCACGCTGTCCGTCGGCGGCGATTCTACCTGGGTCATCAGTGTAGTCACGCATCGCCTCGGCCAATCGACGAATGACTTGATCCACATCGCCTTCCGGAGAAACTTTCACACCGCAGCCGTCAGTCACCGAAACCGAATGGCCACCGACATCGAGCACAATGGCTGGCACACCCTGCGCCATTGCTTCCAAGGCGACCAGCCCACCGCTTTCATACAAGCTAGGAACTATGAGAACATCATGATTTTGATAATACGATAAAAGGTTTTTCCGCGGGAGTTTACCCGTCCATGTGATCTGTTTGGCGATCCCTAACTGGTCCGCAAGCTTCAGAAGGCGGTCTTCGTCAGCACCTCCCCCCACCACAGTAAGTTGAGCCCCATCGACTTTCGCGCAAGCAAAAGCTTCAAGTAATAAGTGTGTCCCTTTCAGGGGATGAAAACGACCAACAAACAAGTACTTAATTTTTTCAGACGGCGTGGGTGAGTCTTCTAACTGTGCCGCAAGATCGATTCCGATCGCAGGGAACAGGTCATGAGGAAAGTTGAGGCGTTGGAATATTTTAGCCATCGACGGCGTCGCCCCCAGACAGATTCCTTGTCGTTTTGCAAGAGGAGGAAACAACCGGATAACAACCGCTCCAATATCCGTCATCACATTGCGTACAATTTCCTTACATCTGATACCCAAGCCAAAGCCTCGGCCCAGTAAATTAAATGGTGCTTTGTCAGCCCCCCCGACTGGACCGAACACTACCGGCAGACCTAACTTTTTCAGCCAAATAGGTATCCGAAATGAAACAAAAGTCACATGGTGCGCCAAGACGAAGGGCTTTTCTGTGTGTAGCCGGCGAGCAGTCCGTAGCATCGCCCACTGCCAAATGGCGTAATATGGCCAGGTCAGAGAATCAAACCGGCTCTTCATTCGGTAGATCGGCTCTGCTAGTTGAAAATATTCAAACTGTAATGATCGACCATCTGGCAGTCCCTTGTTCAGTTCACGTTCAATTCCCGGACGATTTCGCGTTTGGGTAATAACTGTGACATCGAACCAGCGCGACATTTCAAGCGCCCATCGCCAGCCAACTTCCTGCTCAGAACCTCGTCCAGGTTCACAGGCAAAAGCCGACATCAGTATACGAGGACGGCCTTGCTCAGGCGCTACGCTCTCACTGGCATCCAGATCATTCACGGTGAAGCTGTATTTACGCCCTCTCTGCTTAAACACCGTTGATTGAGATGCGTGGCTATTCGCCTTACTAATTGAGCAGGGCTCTCATCATTTGACGCCTCTATCCAAAGATCGCGGCCGAGCAAACATTTCCACCCCCTCCCCATAGCATCGCATCGTAACAATGTACTGACTAAGAGCTTTTTTAATCCCCCTACCTGAAAACTTTTAAGCTTTCCGTTCCTCCTAAAATAGAGCCTATTGAATGCAGTAACAACGGCAGCATCCTGGTCTGCATTGGCATTCGTAACGACTAAACCTGTTGGGCGAGTTATGCGCCAAGCTACTCGGCGTAGTGATCCAATCAGCCCGCTTTTCTTTCCTGCAAGAGTCAGTGCACCCAGCCGTTTCCATACTTTGGCTTGCTGCGCAGAGCTCCAATCATCTAGCTTTAAATCCCAACGCTCCCGTAACCAAGTTTCAAGTTCCTTACGAGTTTCGAGGGGATACTCAGCCAGCTCTGGAGCCAACTCATCAGCTTGTTTGCTCTTTACGGCGGCCTTGGTAAATCGGTAGCGCAGCTCCATCGATCCACTTAACCGGTAACCACCCCATTTTAACTTCATTCGATTTTCCAACAGATCGTCTATGCTTATCATGATACGTTCGAGTCGGCGATAATCGCTGCACGCATCCAGCGCAACTACTCGGCTAGGGTCTTCATTCCACGAACAAACGCAAAAAGCTGCGGTGCTCTCGTGTCGCAGCACCTGACACAGCTGCCAACCACACTCTTGTGTGTAAGCTGCTAGATCTTTTACCAATCGGTTAAAACCATCCTGGGAGACAGCGTAATCCACATCACTTAGCTCGCCAGAAAAGCCGTTTTGCCATCCGTGCAGAGCAGCGGCTGGAACTCCTAGGTTTTCCAACGTTAGGAAATACCCTCGAACAAATGCCTCAGCGTCCCCCTCCCGCGCAGCACTGCGCGCTTCGTCTAAAAAGCTGTATTTCACCACCGTGATTATTTTAACCTAACAACATCAGGTTTTGAACTTTTTTCTCCCGCCTCCGCTCCGATCGGCATGCCGCCCGCCGCTGCGGGTTGGGCCATTTTATAAACCTATGAGCGGCAAGCGGACAACTATCCTGACTGCTCATACCCACCAATCAGAATCTTCCAAATTAGAGAACTCTGTCCGAATTAATTCGTCTGTGTAGTCAGCTTCCATCGGCGGTTCCGGAAGGATGGCCTTTCACTCAACTCCGATTGCCTGAAACCCCGTACTCAAGAGTCCCCTGTCTCTGGAGAAAAACAGCTCGTTTCCTTTAAATCTCAAAGGAGCGCCAATAGACCACTTGATCAGAGATTTTGCCTCTTTTTGCCCCATTCTAATGGCCCTCCTCCGACGAAGAACTGGTAATTTTTGGAACCCTACCAATAACTGAGGCGGGATTACCACCTACGATTGAGTAGGCCTCCACATCCTTCGTAACCACAGCTCCGGCCCCTACAACAGCATGATCACCAATGGTCACCCCTTTAAGGATCATCGCCCGGGCACCGATAAAACACTTCCTCCCAATCACAACAGGCCGGCTGACTGCCTGCGGATCAGTCCCCCAGTCTCCCTCTTTTGTTTGCAGATGAAAATCCGTATCAAGAATCATGGCTCCACCTCCGATGATCGTTCCCTCCCCAATGACAATACTTGTCGCGGCACAGATAATTGATGAACTCGCACCCACTCGATCGGCCAGCTTGATTTCCGCTCCCGGAGCGATTGTCGCCAATCGGCACCTCCCCCCCTCGGCAAGGGGGTTGGCAATTCCCGTGTTGCAGAGAGAGACCTCATCTCCAAGCGAGATCGTACTTCCAGAGGTTCGATTGATTCCAGGCCTTCCGATACACACGAATCCTCTCCCCACTGAAAGGCCTCTGAGTTTCAGAATAACTCCCCAAAATGGCGAAAGAAAGGTCAGCATATATTTCTTTAACAAACGTAACAATTGCATGAGCTCAGGAAATAGTTTAACACTTTAGCGGAATGGCACCAACTTTAGGCAGGGATGAGATCTCCGGCTTCACGTTTTTC
>CALGUT010000809.1 GCA_937920335.1 uncultured Opitutales bacterium | reverse complement strand
CGAATTCTTCTCCAATTATTCCGTGATGAGGAAACTCATTTTGTATTAAGTTCCTTATACATTCTTCTGCTTCTTTATCCGCTCTTGTCACTGGCGATTCGTCAGTCTTTCTATCTACCGAATAGCCGCGGTCGAAGAAGTACGGCCTAATGATATCACCACTTTGTTTTAGTAGCTCCGAAAGAAAAGGCATTAAAGAATCTGTATCCATCTTAAGGTTGGCTTTATGGCGGCTTTCTCATTTCTTGGGAAGCAAAGAATGAACGAAGATAATCCAGAATCACCCAAGCCTTGGTACAAACACTCGATTCACTGCCTTGACTTTGAGGGGAGTCGGCGTAGCGGAATTGTCGAGTTTGGGCTAGTCACCATAGTAGATTTTGACTTTATGGCGATGGAAACCCGTCTGTGCCGTTCGATCGCGCCAATTCCTGAGATTGAGACAGCGACTCATCAAATCCGTGATATCGATGTCGCAGAAAGTGATCCATTGTCTGAATCATGGGAATTATTTCGTGATCGTAGACTGGATGGTCCTTTTGCTGCGCATCATGCGGGCGTTGAAAATGGTCTTATCAAATCAGTGTGGCCCTTCGTTACGCGCTGTCCGAATTTTATAACCGGTAACTTGGATGTTGATTGGGCTCCTTGGTTAGATACTTGTGCGCTGTATCGGGCCCTATTTCCTGATCTCGAGAGTTATAATCTTAGTCGGTTGGTTGATGCTTTTGGCTTACAAGAGCGTTTGGACGATCTTGCGAGTCGATTTTGCCCCATTCACCGGAGTAGTTTTCACTGTGCTCCTTACGATGCATTGGCTTCAGGCGTGCTCCTGTTGCAACTTCAGAAGTATGACGAAATTAGCATGCTCACACTCGAACAACTGATGAGTTGGAGTCAGCCTGGAAACGGACATGGCGCTGACGGAAATCAGTTGGAACTTTTGTAGGATTTACTCCTGAGGTGCCTCCGCAGTCTCTGTAGCACCCTCTTCGTCTTCTAACTCGTCTATGTCTTCAGTTTCCACGACTTCCGCGATGGCGACAATTTTATCATCATCAGCGAGATTCATCATGCGGACTCCTTGAGTAGTTCTGCCGATAATCCGGACATCCTTTACGGGAGAACGTATAGCCTGGCCGCTGAGCGTAAGAATCATTATCTCGTCGTCTTCGGTTACTGATAGTGCACCTGCGACTCCGTCTGTCTTCATCGCAATCACACCGCTTCCACCGCGAGTTTGGAGGCGGTAGTCTTCAAACTCGCTGCGCTTGCCAAGGCCGTTCTCACCGACGATCAATAGTGAAGCGTCGTGATTTACGACTACAGCGGATTCGACGAAGTCTTTTCGTTTGAGTCTGATCCCTTTCACTCCCCGGGTTGCGCGGCCTTGATCTCTTAAGTCAGTTTCTTTGAAGCGAATAGACATACCCTTATTCGTAACGATGATAATTTCGTCCTCACCTTTTGTGAGTAGCACATCGATTAGCTTATCACCTTTATCGATGTTGATACCGATAAGCCCACCTCTGCGATAATTAGAGTATTCTTTGAGGTTCGTCTTCTTGACGATTCCTTTGCTGGTAACTTTGACCAAGTGTAGGTCTTCTGAAAACTCAGGGACGCAGATCATCGAAGCAATTTTCTCGTCCTCTTGCATCTGCAGAAGGTTAACGAGTGAGCGGCCCTTTGATATGCGGCTACCTTCAATTATTTCGTATACTTTTTCTACATACACACGTCCGTTGTTCATAAAGAACATGATGTTATCGTGAGTGCTGGCGGTGAATACGTGTTCGATAAAGTCTTCGTCGTAAGATCCAGAACCTTTCACGCCTTTTCCTCCGCGCTTTTGGGAGCGGTACTCACTTACGCTAGTGCGTTTGATGAATCCTTTGTGGGAAACTGAAATGACACAGCCTTCATTGGCTATTACGTCCTCCATTCTGAATTCCCCTTCCGCTGCGACTATCTGAGTTCTTCTTTCTGAAGGATACCTGTCCCTCATAACTAGCAACTCATCCTTTATCACAGATAGCAGCTTTCCTTCGTTGTCTAGAATGTACTTAAGCTCTTCGATGAGTTGGAGTAGTTTTTGATACTCCTCTTCAATCTTCTCTCTCTCTAGTCCGGTCAATTGATAGAGGCGAAGATCTAGAATAGCATCTGTTTGGCGGTCGGACAGCGGATATTTTGCCATCAAACTCTGTTTTGCTTCCTCTCGGTTTTTGGAAGCACGGATAATTTTAACAAAATCATCCAAGTTATCTAAAGCGATCTTGTACCCTTCTAGGATGTGGGCTCTTGCTTCCGCTTTTCTTAGACGGAATTGAGTTCGTCTTACGACTACCTCTCGGCGGTGTTCGATATAAACTTCAAGTACTTCCTTGATGTTCATTTGCTTCGGGCGCCTTTTAACTAAAGCGAGTAAAATGACGCCAAAAGATGATTCCAGGGGTGTATGCTTATAAAGCTTATTGATAACGACCCGAGAAGATTCTCCGCGCTTTAACTCTATGACCACCCGGGTATTTTCATCGGACTCGTCACGCAGGTCGGTGATTTCGTGTAGGACCTTATTGGTAATCAGTTCGGCTATCTTAGTTACGAGAGTTGCCCGGTTAACGTTATAGGGAATCTCGGTGATTATTATCTGTTCCTTGCCGTTCTTTAGTTCATCGGTTGTAACGCTTCCTTTGATTCGAACGATCCCTCTGCCAGTTCGCAGGTATTTGTGGATGCCTTCTGTTCCAGCGATCGTCCCACCGGTCGGGAAGTCGGGGCCGGGAATGATGGTGATGAGGTCATCGACAGAGATCATCGGGTTTTCGATGATTGCACAGGTAGCATCAATCAATTCCCCTAGATTGTGTGGAGGGATGTTAGTAGTCATCCCGACCGCGATTCCTGTGGAACCGTTCATGAGTAGGTTCGGAAGGGCTGCTGGAACTACAGATGGCTCTGTTGTGCTTTCTTTATAATTGGGGACGAAATCGACGGTATCTTCATCGATTTGGGCCAAGAGGTCTTCTGCGATTTGGTGAAGCTTTGCTTCAGTATAACGATACGCCGCAGGAGGGTCACCGTCTATTGAGCCAAAGTTTCCTTGGGGTATTATGAGAGGGTAACGCATGACCCAGTGCTGAGCCATGCGAACTAGAGTGTCATAGACCGAAATATCACCGTGTGGATGATAGTTCTTGAGCACTTCACCCACCACACCCGCACATTTATCAAAAGGTCGGTTATGGAGGAGACCTTCCCGAAGCATCGCGTAAAGGATCCTTCGTTGTACGGGCTTCAGCCCATCGCGGGCGTCTGGTAATGCGCGGGCGATGATGACAGACATCGAATAATCGATGTATGCCGTCTGCATTATTTCGGTAATACTGGTCGGAGTAGATCTATCGTTTTCCAGGTTCATCAACAAAAATTATAAAGTGATTTCGGCGTGCTATACGTCGAGGTAGGAAGTATTGAGGGCGTTGTCTTCTATGAACGCGCGGCGTGAAGGAACATCTTCTCCCATCAACATTGAGAAGGTGGCTTCTGCTCTGGCAGCGTCTGTAATATCAACCCTTAGCAATCGTCGTTTTGCCGGATCCATGGTTGTTTCGAACAGTTGCTTAGCGTTCATTTCACCCAATCCCTTATACCGTTGAATGGTTAAGCCTCGTCGACCAAGTCCACGGATGTTTTCCATGAGTTGAAGTATCGTGAATAGTTCGACGACATTCTCCTTCTTCTCATCTCCCATATTTTCAATGAGTTTATACCGAGGTTCTTCTGTCGGCGAGAATTGATTCACCCTAAGTCCGGCATCAGAGATCTCACGTAAGATCTTGCTCATTTGCCCGGCTTCAAAGATTTCGTAGACACCGATTCGCTGCTGAACAACGGTGCCGTCTTCTTGAGTGACTTCCCTGACGGTTGCCCCTTCTTCGACGTCTTCGGTAATTCCCTGTTCGTTGTAAAACTCTGAGCGCCGATCGTCGTTCATAAGGAAAATATATGATTCTTGATTACCAGTTCGGACGCGCGCTATGTATTTCGGTAGTTCGTAGGTCTCGTCGTCTTTCTTATCGAGGTAGGTCGTTACCGGGCAACCGTAGCGAGAAACGCCACCTGTCAAAACCTCGAGTCGCGCCAGCGCTTCTACAAGCTTATCTATGGTTTCTGAAGGAAATTGATGGTCGTCCCGCGTCCGGACGAGGGTCACATCTTCCGAGCCGAGCTCAAGCAATATACGGTTCAATTCCGTATCGTTTTCGATGTATTGCTCGCGCCTTCTTCGCTTGATCTTGTAGAGCGGTGGTTGGGCGATGTATAAAAAACCACTGTCGATCAGACCTCTCATGTAGCGATAGAAGAACGTCAGGTAAAGCGTCTGAATATGCGCGCCATCCACATCCGCATCGGCCATCAGGATGATCTTGTGGTAACGAGACTTAGATGCGTCAAATGCGCCTTCTCCCTCGTGATCACCGATTCCGGTTCCGAGTGCAGAGGTTAACAATTGGATAGACTTGTTAGCCAGCGCCTTATCGATTCTGGCTTTCTCTACGTTGATCGGCTTGCCAAACAACGGGAGGATGGCCTGAGTCTTGCGATCCCTTCCTTGTTTTGCCGATCCACCCGCAGAGTCACCCTCTACTATATATAGTTCACAGAGTGCTGGGTCTTTCTCGGAGCAATCAGCAAGTTTTCCCGGTAGTCCTCCACCAATGAGCGCGCTTTTTCTAACTGTTTCACGTGCTTTGCGAGCGGCTTCTCTGGCGCGAGCGGCATTGGTACATTTATCGATGATTTTCTTTGCAAGACCCGGTGTGGTCTCAAAAACCAATTTAAGGTTTTCACCGGTTATCTTCTGTACAATGCCATCAACCTCTCCGTTCGAGAGTTTGGTCTTGGTCTGTCCTTCAAATCGCGGTTCTGGTACTTTTACAGAGATTACAGCTGTGAGCCCTTCACGGGCATCGTCACCTGTGATGGATGGATCTTTGTCTTTCACCAAACCGTTAGCTTTCGCGTAGCTGTTTACAGCTCGGGTAAGAGCGGTTTTAAAACCTGAAAGGTGGGTTCCTCCTTCAATATTATAGATAGAGTTGGCGTAAGCATAAATCTGGTCGCTGTAGCTATCCGTATATTGCATGCTGATATCCACGATAATCTCATTCTCCAGTCCATCTGGGGTCGCTCTGCCGGAAAAGGTAATCGGTTTTTCGATAATGGGACTTTTCGATTTATTCAGGAATTCAACATACTCTTCGATACCGTTCTCAAATTTGAACGTCTCTTGTTTGTTAACACGTTCATCAATTAGGAGGATTTCTACCCCCGGATTTAAAAAAGCGAGCTCGCGTAGACGTTTGGAGAGAATCTCGTATTTAAAATCTAAAGTCGTAAGGAAGATTTCGGGATCTGGAAGAAACGTGATCTTAGTGCCTGTCTTTTGTGTCGTACCGATAACCTTCATTCCCTGAGTCGTCTTGCCTCGGGAGAATTGCATGTGGTGGATTTTGCCTTCGCGGCGGACCTCAGCCTCGAATTGTTCGGATACGGCGTTTACGCATTTTGCTCCGACTCCATGGAGTCCTCCGGATACCTGATACGCGCCTTTGCCAA
>CALGUT010000808.1 GCA_937920335.1 uncultured Opitutales bacterium | reverse complement strand
CGATTGATTAAATAGAGAGCGTATAATCCTGCGATATGAACGTATCGTAGTCTCCATTAGGATACGGCAATGCATTATTTGCATGACATCCAGAAATCGCTCCCCTAAAACCTTTTCTTAATGGATCCGTTATTCGTTCTTCTTCTTGGAGTAGTCATCGTTTTCGCAGGCATACTCTTCTTCAAACTCCACCCATTCTTTACCCTGATTATCGCAGCTATGGCTGTAGCCGCATTCACGTCTACGGATATGATCGCGACGTTTTGGATGGAAGCTGGGGAATCCCCCGAGGCTGCTCAAAAGCTGGCTTCTTCGCCGTTTGGGCTCAGGGTGGCGACTGCGTTCGGAGTGACCTGCGGTAAAATTGGGATCGTTATTTGTATGGCCTCGATTATCGGTAAATGCCTGCTCGATAGTGGGGCTGCGATGCGAATCGTCCGAACGATTCTCAACAAGCTGGGAGAAAAGAATGCTCCAGCAGCGATGGGTGCCAGTGGATTTTTCCTTGGTATACCGGTATTCTTCGACACGGTATTTTATTTACTCGTGCCGCTCGCTAAAGCGTTAGCGGCCTCAACCAAGCGGAACTACGGTCTTTACGTCCTGGCGATTATCGCGGGTGGAACCATTGCCCATTCTCAAATACCCCCTACGCCCGGACCTCTATTCGTAGCCGAGCAGTTGGGGATCGATATTGGAGTGATGATGCTCTCGGGTATTATTGTCGGTGGAATTGCAGCTGGAAGCGGTGTGTTATACGCATTGTGGATTAATAAGCATCATCCGATTCCGTTGCGTGAGGATGAATTGGGCACAGATCACCCGACTCAAAAATGGGAAGAAATCAAAGACTCAGACCTACCCAATTTCTGGTTATCAGTTACCCCGATTTTGTTACCGCTGATCTTGTTATCGGGAAAGACGATTGTAACGGGTGTCGCCAGTTCCAGCGGAATTGAGCTTCCGGTTTGGCTGAACGGTGCGATTCAGTGGCTAGGAGATAAAAACGTGGCCCTGACGATCGCTGCATCCGTGGCACTGGTGACCTTATACTTGGTTAAGAAACAAACAGGCGTTAAGACAGCGATGGAATCTGCTTTGTCGAGTGGGGGAATCGTATTGATGATTACCTGCGCGGGGGGTGCCTTTGGAGGTATGCTACAGCAGTCCGGAATTCGTGGTGTGGTTGAGCAATTTGGGGTCACGGATGGTATCTGGTTTCTTCCGATGGCGTTCTTATTGACGGCTATGATTCGAACGGTGCAGGGATCTGCGACCGTCGCAATGATAACCTCCGTCGGGATTCTTGCACCTATGGCCACGACCGGCCAATTGGATTTTCATCCACTCTACTTGGCTATGGTCATTGGCTTCGGATCTAAACCCGTTCCGTGGATGAACGATAGCGGTTTCTGGATCATCGGTAAGATGAGCGGAATGACGGTTAAGGAAACGCTGGCCAACTTCTCTGTGATGGCGACGCTCATGGCGGTTGTCGGGCTGATCGTGAGCGTGATCGCGTCCGAGGTGATTCCCCTTAAATAGGGCTTTGAATTGCCTAAGGCGGTTGCCTTTGCATATAATTCGCGTGCTGTTGATCATAGTGTTTCGGTTAAAAACTTTTCGGAAGTAGGTGACGAAACAGTCGTGATCGACTTCCGAATGCGCTTGCAACATTTGGACAACAAAAAGGCATCCAAAGTGTTGCCGGAATATTTTATTCTCTGTAGTCTCCAATTATGAAAAATTCTATAATTCCCCTGTTACTCTTTTGTCTGTCGTTTTTCAGTGTAGCTTTAAATGCGGCTCACCATAAATCTGCTGATGGGTTCAAATCATTGTTCGATGGTAAAACCCTGAAAAACTGGGACGGCATTGATAAGTTCTGGCGTGTTGACGATGGTGCCATCGTCGGCGAGACCTCTGCCGATAATCCGTCGAAGGGAAATACCTTTCTGGTTTACCGTGGGGGTGAGTTCGGCAACTTTGAACTCCGGTTTCAATACAAAGTCGAAGGACAGAATTCGGGTGTCCAGTACCGGTCTGAAATGATTGATGAATATGTAATGAAGGGACTTCAGGCTGATTTTGAGCCGCGTTGGCATGTCGATAAAAACGATCCCAGTAAGCCACCACGAGACCGCTTTACCGGCATGTTCTTTGAAGAAAAAGGCCGGATGTTTATGGGGCAGCGAGGAGATGTGGTGATCGTACGGGCGAACCATGAAAATCCAAAGAAACCCCTGATCGAGAAAATTGGTTCGGTCGGCGATCCGGATGAGCTCGAAAAAGCAATCAAACGCGACGACTGGAATGACTACACCATCATCGCGGATGGCAATAAGTTCATTCACATGGTGAACGGGATAGTGCTCAGCATTGGTATTGATGAGGACGAGTTGAATTTTAAGGAAAGCGGATTGCTCGGGTTTCAGCTCCATGGCGGAATTCCCATCAAGATTCAGGTGAAGAACATCCGAATCCGAGAGCTCTAAGATGCGAAGATTTACTCTTCGGAGTCTCATTGTATTTACCGGTCTTTGTTTCGGACCGTGGTGGCTCTCTGCGAAAGCACCTTATTTTGTTCAGGTTAATCCCGCGCAAATCGGATTGTCGGAAGATGGATTGAACGAAATCACCCGCTACTTGCAGGGTCAGGTGGATGACGGTGAGGTGGCCGCTGCAGTCGGGATGGTCGCCCGTCATGGAAAGATCGGGTATTTCGAAGCAGTCGGGGATGCAGCAACCGATTCGTTGTTTCGATTGGCTTCTATGACCAAAGCAATTACCTCGGTTGGAGTCATGCAATTGATTGAAGAGGGTGAGATTCAATTAAATGATCCAATTTCGAAGTATTTGCCAGCTTTCAAGGAGTTGAAAGTGTTGTCTGCAGATGGCGCTTCAAGTGCTCCCGCTGAAAAGGAACCGGCAATCCATCAACTCCTGACTCATACTTCAGGAATCGGCTACGGTTGGTGGGGCGGCCCGCAGGATAAAGCTTATAAGGCAGTCGGCGTTCACGACCTACTGGTGCCTAATACGGATTCGCTGGAAGTGCATACAGAAAAACTCAGCTTGTTGCCACTCGCATTTGAGCCGGGGACACAATGGATGTATGGGCAATCGCTGGATGTTTTGGGACGTGTTGTAGAGGTAGTATCAGGATTGACCCTACAGCAGTATTTCAATGAACGGATCTTTAGACCGCTAAAGATGAAGGATACACGGTTCTACTTAGATGAGTCTCAGCAGAAAAACCTCACGCGATTATTTACTCCGGGTGAGGATGGAGAGCTTGTCGAAGTGGGTGATACGGTCTTAGCCGCTGGCGATATTAACTTTAGCGCGGATGTGGGCTACAAAGGGCGTGGGAGTCTTTATTCAGGAGGGAGCGGTCTTACCGGATCGACGATGGATTACATGCGCTTCCTGCAAATGCTGCTTAACGGAGGTAGCCTAGAAGGTGTCCGCGTGCTCGAAGAGTCCTCGGTTCAACTCATGACCCAAAATCAAATAGGGGATCTCGTGATGCCATTCCCCAATCACGGGGATGGTTTTGGCTACGGATTTGGTGTTTTAACCGAACGAGGGAAGTCGGTGGACGTCGCCTCGGTAGGTAGCTATTCCTGGGGTGGAATTTATAATACCTATTACTGGGTCGATCCGCAGGAGGAGCTCATAGGTATGGTTATGACTCAAATATTTCCGAATGACCACTTGACGATACGGGAAGGTTTCAAGGAACGGGTTTATGATGCGATTGATGATTCGGGATTTGTGCGCCGCTATTGGTATGAGCAAGGTAAAGAGCATGCCAATCCGGTATTTAGTTCGAGACAGTTGCGGGTGAATAGTCCCGGTGTAGGGCTTCATCCAATACACGCTACGCGCCGAGAAGTTCGTTCGAGTGGCTTGGCGCGCATACTTATTGATGAGGATTTGAGGGCGTTGGAAGGCGTGAGCTTGTATGCCGAGATTTGGGGTGGTCACCCTGGAACTTCTGCCAAGCAATTTGCGATTAATGGACGGACGACGATTCAGATCCCTGAGACGGGGACCGCGTCGATGAACTGCACCCACGATTACTCAGTCTATAATCTCGCACCGAGTGATCTTGTAAATGGATATAACTCGATCCAGTTCTCCTGTGAAAAACCGGGCGTAGAGTGGGGGCATTTTATTGTAGAGAATGCGGCCTTGGATATGCACCTTCCACGTAGTCACTCAGACTTGCAGGAAGCGACTTTGGAAACCTTCTTTGCCAGCGTCGAAACCGATATGAATCTTGATTCAGAGATGGTTACCATCTCATTGGATTCCAGTCATGCAGGCTCTATCAGTCAGGTCTTTTACCAAGCACGTTATTATGGCTATGATGAGAACGGTGACGGTTATGATACGGATTGGCATGGTATGACTTTAGAGCGTGAGCCGTATGGCGTGGTTGCTGTGGCAACCGAAGCTCCGTTTTCAGCAAGTTGGGATGTGTCGATGTTGCCGACACAGACAGATGTTCAGGTGAGGGCTAACGTTTACTTCGCAGATGATGAACGGTTGTTATTCAATACGAAAGCATCGGACGTGTTTGAAATTCCAGAGCGCGTGGATTCGAAAGTCGCGATTTATAGTTCTGCGGATCTACCAGAACCATTTTGGTCGCGAGCCGGACGAGTGCGGGAATGTACTATCCAACTCGATATGGATCCCGCTTTGATTGACGCAGCTCAGTTGCACCTTGTTACCTGGACGGGGGGCGCCGGCGAAGTCGAAGAGTATTTTACGCTGAATGATACTTTTTTGCCGGTCGCGGAAGGGCACAGTCACCAAGTGAACTATTCCGTGTTGGATATTGATCCGTCGATGCTTAAGCAGGGTGAAAACACTGTGAGGCTGCTGAGTGATACGTTGCATCATGGGATCGAGATTCTCTTGCCGGGTCCCGCATTGATTATTCGAAGCAAAACCCAGTAGCCCTATGTGTTTGTTAAAACGATCAAACTGTCGGGTTTTATGGGCGTTTCTACTAGGTGGATTGCTGCCGGTCTCGACGGATGCGGCCAGCGTTCTCGACGGTTTCGAGGAAACGGTGATTGTCGATAATATCAATGCGGCTACCACGTTTACGATTTTGCCAGATGGGCGGGTCCTTTATGCGGAGCAGACCGGATACTTGCGGGTCGTAATCGGCGAGGAACTATTGCCAGAGCCTGCGTTGGATATATCCGAAAGATTAGATACGTATTGGGAGCGGGGTTTAGTGGGAATCACTTATGATCCGGACTTTCCTTTATCCCCCTACCTCTACTTGGTTTACGTCGCAAAGGAACCTTACACGCATCATGTAATCAGTCGATTTACATTGGAAGGAAATCGGGTGGACCCGAACAGTGAACTCGTTTTGCTGCGCGGTGACGATCAATCCAAGATCAGTGGACGGGTTCCTGCAGGCCACCAGGGAGGTCCGATACGATTTGGACCCGATGGGAAATTGTATGTAGGAATTGGTGAACAGCTTAACAGTATGGCGTCTCAGTCTTTGACAACGATTCAAGGAAAAATACTGAGGATCAATCCGGACGGTTTGATACCTGAAGACAATCCTTTCTATCGGCAAACTTATGGTAA
>CALGUT010000807.1 GCA_937920335.1 uncultured Opitutales bacterium | reverse complement strand
AAGTTAGATGCTTTTCGATTATACCGGGTAGCGACGATCGAGATTCTGGCTCAGGGAGCTGATTTATTTTCTACCTTTCCCAGGGCGATTCGAAAAACAGAAAAGGGAACGCAGCCAACCTTTGCGAAAACGCTTGAGGACTACCTGCGGGATAAAGGAACCATCTCTCGTCCTGAAGCTGGTAGATTGATGCCAGTAGCCCGTTGAGGATCGCGAATTCGCGGCTGGATCTCTATAAAGCTTGATCGATTAGACGGTCTGACGCTACAAATTACGTTACCTTACGTGGCTATTCTGCGGTAATCAGTGTGAAGTTCCCCAACAAATATACCCTAACTGCCTGCTTTGCTATCTCGGCCCTGCTGAGGCTCGATGGATCTGAAGCAGATTTCATAGGCAAGGTTGCCCCGGTGTTGGAGGCTAAATGCCTGAGCTGCCATAACCCGAACATCATGAAGGGCGATTTCTCCATGGCGACCAAGGACGAGGTTCTTGCCGCTGGAGATGATCTTTTGATACCGGGAAATGCGGGTGACAGTATGCTTCACTGGATAACCGTTCCGATCGACGAGGACGAACCGCCAGAGATGCCGGAAGATGGAGATCCATTAACAGAGGAGGAAGCGCAGGCGTTGGCTGACTGGATAAACGCTGGAGCTGAATGGCCAGAGGGCTTGGTTTTAAAGGAGGCTTCGAAGGCCGATAAAACGTGGTGGGCTTACCAGCCGCTTCAAGAGTCTACCTATTCGAGTATCGATGCCTACATCGAAGCGAAGCTTACGGAATCGGGGCTTAAGATGAACCCTGTTGCGGACCGCAGAACGCTTATCCGCCGTGTGACTTACGATCTAACCGGATTACCGCCGAGCCCGGAAGAGGTTCAGTCCTTTGTCAACGATTCGGACCCTCAGGCCTACGAGCAACTTATAGACCGTTTATTAGAGTCTCCTCATTACGGTGAGCGGTGGGGGCGCCATTGGTTGGATGTTGTTAGATTTGGTGAAAGCGTCGGTTTCGAACAGAATTGGATCATTAACAATATTTGGCCGTTTCGAGATTATGTGATCAATTCGATCAACGATGATAAGCCCTTTGATGTATTCATTCAGGAACATATTGCGGGTGATATCATCGGTGAGGGTAATCCAGATATGGAAATCGGAAGTGCTTTTCTCGTGGCCGGGCCGTACGATACGGTAAACAATCAAGACGCTGCTCAGGCCGCTCAAATCAGGGCGAATACTTTGGATGAGATGATCAATGCGACGGGAGAAGCGTTTCTCGGGATGACGCTAAGCTGTGCGCGTTGCCATGATCACAAGTTCGACCCGATCAGCCAAGCCGATTACTACAAGGTCTATTCAACCTTCGCCGGGGTGCGTCATGGTTCGGTGCCTTGGGCGAAACTATCCGTAAAACAAGAACGGGCGGCGAAACTCAACCCACTAACGAGCAGGAAGAGGGAGTTGGAGGCGAACCTTAAAGAACTGGATGAGACTGTGCTTGAGCGAGCTTACGAGAATCTGGAAAGCCACAAGGCACTGTGGACACGTCCACCGGTAGACCGAACCGGAACAGAAGAACGGTTCGCCCCAGTTTTGGCCAAGTATGTTCGCTTAGTCTGTGAAGCGCAGGACCTCAAACTCGAATCGAATACTGGGTTTCGCATCGACGAATTCGAAGTGTGGTCTGCTGAAAGCAATTCCCGCAATGTGGCCCTTGCTTCCTTGGGAAGCGTTGCAAGTGGGGAAGCACGCCTGATCGAAGACTTTCCCAATGCTTATGGTACCCAGCACACGAATGATGGAGAAATTGGCGCCCGGTTTATTGCTACCTCAGATAGCCTGATGATTGAGCTTGCAGAACCAACCATCATTGATCGTGTTTTCCTTTCAAGCGCTCAGGGGGAGCAGGCTCCCGACTTGTTCAAATTCGCCTTTGTTGCAGAGTATCGAATCGAAGTTTCTGACGACGGCATAAGCTGGAAGGAGGTGGCCCATGGCCGCGATCGAAAACCGGTCAGTAAGAAATTAGGCAACCCGGCTCGAGCCGACGCTGAAGAAACTCCTACTCATCTGGATCATCGACTGCTTCAATTGGGAATGACCGATGAGGAAAAGATGTTAAGGGCGCGTTGGACGAAAGAGTTCGCGGATGTTAATCGGGAAATCCGGAAGGTGCCCCCGGTTCGGACGGCTTGGATGGGTATGCGGAGCAAGGAAGATGCAGCGGGCCCGTTTCATATCTTTATCGGTGGTAGTCCACAGCGACCGGGTGTTGAAGTTGTTCCTGCGAGTTTGTCTACCTTGAGCGAGGTGACTCCCGTGTATAGTCTATCTGCTGAATCCGCTGAAGGGGACAGGCGTCTGGAACTGGCTCAGTGGATAACGCATGAGGACAATCCGTTGACGCCGAGGGTGTTGGTTAATCGACTTTGGCACTATCATTTCGGTACTGGAATTGTAGATACGCCCAATGATTTTGGCTACATGGGCGGCCGTCCCAGTCATCCGGAATTGTTGGATTTCCTTGCGGCTGAATTGAAGCGAAACGACTGGCAGTTGAAAGACATGCACAGGCTGATCATGAATTCGAAAGCTTATCGCCAATCGTCTCAATGGCGTCCCGATGGCGGCGAGTTGGACGCCGATAGTCGACTGCTGTGGCGTTTTCCACCCAGGCGTCTATCAGCGGAAGAGATTAGGGATACCATTCTGTCAATATCTGGCGTTCTGGATCAACGAATGGGAGGGCCCGGGTTTCGGTTATATCATTTTATGCGAGACAATGTGTCGACCTATGAACCGTTGGATGAGCATGGTTCTGAAACCTATCGGAGGGCTGTGTATCATCAAAATGCGAGAGCCTCAGTCGTCGATTTGATGACCGACTTCGATCAAGCCGATTGTACGTTATCCGAACCCCGTCGTGCTGAAACAACTACGCCTCTGCAAGCACTGACGTTATTGAATCACCAATTCACGCTCGATATGGCTGAAAGCTTGGCTGCGCAATCAGAAGGTGCAGCCAATACCGAAGCTGCAGTTCGTGAGATCTTTCAGTGGGCCTATCAGCGTGACCCGACTGGCCCAGAACTGGCCGCGTCTGTCGAGATGGCAACCGCCCATGGGCTCAGAGCGTTGTGCCGTGCGATTCTCAACTCAAGCGAACTTATTTACCTGGATTAATAAAATTCATGCGCGATCCACTCAACGAATATTCAAGACGTAAGTTCCTCGGGAATGTGACAACCGGGTTGATGGGGGTTGGACTGAGTCATTTACTGGGCCAGGATATGCTCAATGCAGAATCCGCTGCCGGAATCGGCTGGAAGCCTGAAAGTAGCATGACGCATATCAAGCCACGCGCGAAACGCGTTTTGCAGATTTTTTGTCCGGGTGCCGCTTCACACATGGATTTATGGGAGCATAAACCCATGCTGGAAAAGTATGATGGGAAGCCACTTCCCGGTGAGGAGAACTTCGTATCGTTTCAGGGCAAGAACGGCCCGATCATGAGAAGTCCCTGGGCGTTTAAGGCTGCTGGTGAAAGTGGTAAAATGATATCATCGATGTTGCCGCATATGGCGAACCATGTGGATGATATCGCGTTTTTTCATGGTATGCAGTCGAAGACGAATACTCATGGTCCTGGCTGCGTCTTCGTGAATACCGGGCATCCGACTGAAGGATTTCCGAGCGCGGGATCCTGGATTAGTTACGCGTTGGGAAGTATGGCCGATGATTTGCCTACTTACGTTGCGATTCCGGATATTCGCGGCGAGCCACCCAATGGAAAGGCGAATTGGAGCAACGGATTTCTCCCGGCCAAGCACCAAGCGATCACGATGGCTGCGCATAAGCCGATCCGTAATTTGAACCAACCCCACAGAGTGGGGAACGATGAGGAGCAGGAAACGCGTGAGTATCTCCGGTTTCTGAATGAGAATCATGCCGAACTGCGTCCGGAGGAGAGTAGTCTGCAAGCGCGTATGGGTGCGTATGAGCTAGCAGCGAAAATGCAACTATCTGCGCCGGAAGTAAGTGATTTTAAAAGTGAACCTGATCATATCCATAAACTCTATGGTATGGACTCTCAAAATAGCCTGAAGGCAGCCTACGCTAGAAACTGCTTATTGTCTCGTCGGCTGTTGGAGCGTGGAGTGCGCTACGTGAATCTCTATTGCGCTTCGCGAGCGAGTGGGGTGGATGGCCTGCTTAATTGGGACGCTCACAAGACGCTCAAGGATGATTATGAAAGGCACATGCCAGTCTTTGATCAGCCCACGGCGGCTTTATTGACCGACTTGAAGCAACGAGGACTAATGGAAGATACGCTTGTGCTTTGGACAACCGAATTCGGTCGTATGCCGACTCGCCAAAACGGAACTGTCGGACGGGATCACAATCCCGATGGTTTCACACTCTGGATGATGGGTGGAGGCGTAAAGGGCGGCACGAGCTACGGCGCAACCGATGACTTTGGTAGGCGGGCGGAGGTTAATCCGACTTCGATTTGGGAGTATTATTCAACAGTGTTACACATTCTGGGGCTCGATTACAATCAGCTGTCTTGGTACCACAACGGCCTGGATCGTCGTCTGACAGACGTTCATGGACATGTTATTAAGGACGTCCTACTTTAGCGGATACTGCAGGAGAAAGATTTTTGATGCGTTATTGTTGGTTTTGTGAAAGGCTGTTTCTAGTTCCCACTTGGTGATCGAGTGGTTTCTCTCTAACTCCAAACCCTGTTTGTTTAACGATGAATAAATATATCGCTGAATTTTTTGGCACGTTCTGGCTCGTATTAGGAGGCTGTGGTAGCGCTGTTTTGGCCGCTGCATTTCCTTCTGTAGGAATCGGTCTGCTCGGTGTATCACTCGCCTTTGGCTTAACGGTCTTAACCATGGCTTACGCTATCGGACACATTTCCGGTTGTCATCTAAACCCCGCAGTATCCATCGGTTTATGGGCGGGTGGCCGTTTCGAATCCAAACTTCTTCTTCCATATATAGTATCTCAAGTATTGGGGGCTATTGTCGCTGGCTTGGTTCTTTACGTTATCGCGAGTGGTAAAGAAGGCTTCGATCTTGCCGGCGGTTTTGCTTCAAATGGGTTTGGCGAACATTCGCCGGGTGGCTATAGTTTGACAGCTGCTTTGGTGACTGAAGTGGTCATGACTATGATGTTCATCGTCATAATCCTCGGTGCGACTGATGAAAGAGCGCCTGCAGGAATGGCTCCTCTCGCGATCGGGTTGGGTCTAACCTTGATTCACTTGATCAGTATACCCGTGACGAATACATCGGTGAATCCTGCTCGGAGTACGGGTGTTGCACTGTTTGCGGGTGGCTGGGCTATTCAGCAACTGTGGTTATTCTGGATTGCACCCATCGCGGGTGGAGTTCTCGGAGCAATTGTATACGGACTGATTGGCGGCAAATCGAAAAAGTAACCGGTTTTGAATTTCAAAAGCAGCAATGAGAAGTTTTTCTCGTTGCTGCTTTTTTTTTGCATGATCTAGCACCAGTCGCCACTGACGCTTGTGTGAATTGAACAACTCCTAAAGCGATTCTTTAACTTCTCTATCGCTAATCGAAATCTAAGTTATACCAACCGTAGCTATGCTTCCCTTTATATCCTAGTGTGTTTTTCGTATGTTCAAAGGTAATAACAGGCTTGTTGTTTGGCTCATTGGCATTGGTCTATTTTACTGTGCGTGGGCTCTGTTAGTTTTTGTCGGGAATCATTGGCAGACAGTCATTGATAATTGGGGAATAGCGTTCGCTATGGCGCTGGGATCCTATGCCGCTGGAGCGACTCCGATGGGAGGAGGCACCGTAGGATTTCCCGTATTGGTGTTGTTATTTGGTGAAGCACCGACCCTGGGGCGCGATTTCAGTTTTGCAATTCAGAGTGTAGGCATGACCAGTGCTTCAATCTTTATACTCTGTCGGAGGCAGCCGATTGAGTGGCCGATCAGGGTGATCCTGGGGTGGAGGAGGTCAAGATT
>CALGUT010000806.1 GCA_937920335.1 uncultured Opitutales bacterium | reverse complement strand
GGGATACTACGGCATCTATTACTATAGCGGGTCCGTCGTTTATGGATCCGGTTGGTATTACAATCCTTGGTATGGTCCTCATTATTATCCCCGTTATCCGACTTGGGGGTTTCACGTTTCCTACAATCCCTGGTATGGCTGGGGGGGGGATATGGCGTCTCTTGGACGAACGGTCCATTTCGATTCACGTTTTCCAGCCACGGTCACGGTTCCTGGTGGGGAGTTGGCGGATACCGGCCGTATCCGCGCCCGGTTGTTTACGGGGGATACCGGAAAACAAATATCAACATCAATATCGATAATAGTATCAATATAGGGAATGGTCGTAATCGGCCAGAGACTCGCCCGAATCTATATAACCGTCCCGAAACCAGAGCGAGGATTGCAGATCGATCCGCCATGCCGACCAATCGGCAGGCTCGAACCGCGAACAACCTTCAGAACAACGTACTAACCGACCGTTCCGGAAACGTCTACCAACGCGACGCCCAAGGCAGTTGGCAGCAGCGTAATAATGGCCAGTGGGAGCGACCTAGAGATCTCGATCGATCCACGCCATCTACGAGGCCTTCACAACCCTCTGTTAACCGGCCTACTCAACAGCCATCCACTCGTCCTTCGTATGATACTCGTAGTCGGCAAGGCGGGAGCGGGAGCTCATGGTCGGGACAACAGGCTGTTAGGTCGCAGCTCGAGCGGGATTTCGGTGCGCGCCAGCATGGTGTGCTGCGTGCTCAGAGTTTTGAACGGCATAGTGGGGGTGGCAGGCAAAGGCGCCGGTAGGGGGGCAGCGTTCGTTTCTGTGGGAACGAAACGGGGTCACTAAATGCGTGCAAAGGGGAATCTTAACCTTGGGATTTTTACGAGCGGCTTCGCCCTGCCGGAAATCAGGGATTACTACTTTTAATGACAAGAGGGGCGGAAGATTTTAGTGTAAGAGCTTCCCGTTGGGCGTAGCCATCCATCGCATCGTTCCCGTATTTTTCGATCGCCTGGTTAACCAGCTGCTTCATTTGCGCGACCACCTCCGGGTATTGGTCGGAGAGATCGGTCGTTTCTTGGAGGTCGTTCGCAAGGTTTACCAGTTTTGCGGGACGCCCGTCTCCCAGCGGTGTGGCTGATGTCCAGTTCGGGTGTGTTTCGTTGAGCGGCAAATGATATTTCCAATCACCCTGCCGGACTGCTTGAAGTTGTCTTCGACGGTAGTAATAGAATTTCTCATACGGGGTTTCCGCGCCCGCTTCGCCGTAGAGTAGGGGCTGGATATCGTGACCATCAATCGGACGATCTGATAGTTCGGCTCCGGTTATGGCGGCGAAGGTAGGGAGGAAATCCATCATGGTTGCCATCTCATTACTGACGGATCCCTTCGGAATCTTGCCAGGCCATTTTGCGATCATGGGAACACGCATGCCTCCCTCCATCGTCTGTCCTTTTATTCCGGCCAAGGGAAAGTTAGAACCTCCGTTACGACCATTCGATCCGTTGTCGGAGGTAAAAATGAAGAGCGTGTCGTCTTCGAGGTTCAGGCGTTTCAAGCAATCCAGGATCTCCCCGGTCGACCAGTCGATCTCTTCGACCGAGTCACCATAACGTCCATTGGCGCTTCGGTCTTTAAATGCGGGGGATGCGAAGAGTGGCAAGTGAGGAAAGGTGTGAGGGAGATAGAGGAAAAACGGTTGCGCCTGATTCGTTTCTATAAATTTGATAGCCTCTTCCGTATAACGTTTTGTTAAGGTGCTCTGATCGGCAGGGGCCTCGATAACTTCTTTATTTTGTACTATGGGGAGTGGTGGATCACCCCGCTTCGCCTGCTGCATGTCGTTGGAATAGGGAATGCCGTAGTAGTAATCGAATCCGTGTTCCGTGGGTAGGTGCTCCGGCTGATCTCCCAAGTGCCATTTACCAATACAGGCGGTTGCGTAACCCTTGGTCTTGAGTGCCTCCGCGATGGTTAGCTCGCCGGGATTGAGACCTCGCTGACTGCGTGGGATCAAAACCCAGTGCCCGGTATAGTCTTCATGCATGCCGACCGTGCGCGCATAGGCACCGGTCATGAGGCTCGCCCTCGAAGGCGTGCATACGGGGCTGGATGAATAGAATTCTGAGAACTTTATCCCATCGGCGGCCAGTCCGTCGATACGCGGTGTGCGATTCAGCTTTGAACCATAAACCCCCAGATCACCGTACCCAAGATCATCGCAGAAAATGAGAACGATGTTGGGGGTATCTTCGCCAGCGAAACTACTAAGGGGACTGATGGAGAGTAAGAGAAGCCAGATAGAGAAGCGGAACATTCCAAAGAAACAATCAAGGTCTCGCAATCAGATCAATCAACAATTACCAACACGTCCCTCAACGGGTTTAATGATAAATGCGGTGAGAAACTCACTCCTTTGGGGTTGAACAGGTAATTGGCTCGTTACGTGTATCTGAAGTGGGTAGGGCAACTGCGTCCTCGCAGTGCCGCGTGTTCCAAATTCTCTGCGCCAGTTCCGAGGAGTTAATCGACGACAAGACCGGCTGCGAAGCAGACCGGAACGCGGGGACGCTCTAGCCTTACCGATTGGCTTATCCGGAACCTGATAACCGCTTTTGTGAATGATCCGGATTTTCCTAGACAGTGGCTATAGTCGTGTGCCGTGCGAGCTGGTTAGAGGCCCGCTGCCCAGCGGGCCAGCTTGCGGGCGATCTCACGGTTGTCGTGATTTTCGATAACGACGCCCCCGGCTTCTTCACCATTGAGTGCAGAATTGAGCACCCAGCCTGAATCCGTAATCACGAGAACCCTGCCTTTGCCGGGTTCAGCCCCAGCCATCAATATGCCTTCTGCGTTCCAGGTTCCTTTCAAGGGCTCCTGAGAAACATCATTGGTTACGATGGCAAATGGTGAGGCAGGATGGTCGGAATCAATCTGTATCGAGTTTCCGATGATATAAGCCCAGGTGAGCCCAC
>CALGUT010000805.1 GCA_937920335.1 uncultured Opitutales bacterium | reverse complement strand
TGGAAGGGTGATGGAAATTGATACGGATGAATCGTTCGATCGATTGTTACAGAGATTTCTATGTGAGAAGATAGGTATGGTGCATACCTCGTATTTTCCATCCAAGGAAAACTCGAATATTGCAATTGGGGCTCAGGGCGGGGCCATAGCTTCTTCGACGCCTCATCTCTCGGAGCCCTTCAATCTACCTCTAATCGGAGGCAGTCTGTACTCAACAGCTAGAGACAGTTCCAGGTTTCTCCGTGCGTTGCTACGGCAAGTATCTAGCGCAGAAGAAATTTTGATGACCACTCAATCTCTCGAGGTTTATCTGAAACCGTTTAGTGACCGGGCATCCTATGGGCTCGGTTGGACGGTTGCTATGGAGAACGATAAGCCAAAGAGAGTGTCGCATTCTGGTGCGTTGGCATCGAGTAGAGCTCTATTCGTTGTCAACTTGGAAGCAGAAGTTTTCGGAGTCGTTCTCTACACGTTATCTGATCCTGCTAGCAGTAGCGTCGTGGTGCGCGAAGTTTCTCAGGCGGTCCATTCAGTCGTTTTCCCGAAATCCTGACCCCATGGACTTGTGGGTTGCTCGGAGTCTTATCGTCTTGGATTCCAGACTGGATCTATCATTTCGGCATTCATTGATTTCCAGGCGGCCATCATCTCCTTGAATTTCTTGGGCTCCGATTGCGCGAGGTTGTTCGATTCACTAATATCATTGGCGAGGTCGTACAGTTCCCAGTCATCGCCTTGTCCCCGGTGGGGGTTACGGAGGAGCTTCCAATCGCCGACCCGAATGGCAGTTCGTGTGTTTATACGCCAAAACAGTGTTTCGTGAGGTCGTCCGTTATCCTTACCGGTGAGGTAGGGGATTAGATTCACGCCGTCGATGTGTGTCCTAGGATTAAGGTCAGCCCCTGAAATCGCGGCAGCTGTTGCGAAAATATCGAGAGAAATTACGGGATTCTCATAGACCTTGCCAGCAGGAAGCTGGCCCTTCCATTGGGCCATAAAAGGGACACGGGTGCCGCCTTCGTATGCGCTGCCTTTGCCATCGCGCAGGGGCAGATTGCTAGACGTGAGTTCGCGGGTAGGACCGCCGTTGTCACTGATAAAAAAGATGAGCGTGTTTTCTTCCAGTCCCTCTTCGCGCAGCTTGCCGAGAATCGTTCCTACACTGTCATCAAGGTTGGATAGCATCGCTGCGAAGATGCGGCGTTGCAGGTCCTCGATGTGAGAAAACTTTTTCATGTAAGGATCAGCTCCCTGCATTGGACTGTGTACCGCATTGTAGGGTACATATAGAAAGAAGGGCTTGTCGGCATGCCGGTCGATAAAGGAAACGGCTTCGCGTGTGAAAGCGTCCGTCAGGTATTCATCTTCCTCCACGGGTTGACCGTCCTTGTAAATCGGGTTGTCCGCATCGTAGTCGGGTTCGGTGTTTCCCATATGGGTCGTATAAATCAGTCTTTGATCCTCGGAAATCCAACGACCTTCACCACCGCCAGGAAGCACTTTGCGACGAAGCCAGGTAGTCGTCGATTCGGTGTAAGGTTGGGGAACGAAATAGTGTCCTTCATGGAGGAAACCGAAGAACTCATCAAAACCACGACGGATGGGATTGTATTTGGCGGTGCCTCCGAGGTGCCATTTGCCAAACATACCTGTTACATAGCCAGTGTTTACCAAGACATCGGCTATGGTGGTTTCGCTTACTGGAAGTCCAGCATCGGGATCTTCGTTTTGTGAACCGATAGGATTAAACTCATAGCCAAAGCGAGTTTGGTAGCGTCCAGTCATCAAACCTGCCCGGGAAGCGCTGCAAAAGGCCGCGGTTACGTAACCCTGAGTAAAGCGCACGCCGTGTTCTGCCAGTGAATCAATATGGGGGGTTGGGATTTCCGGATTCCCTTGGCAACCCAGTTCTCCATAGCCCAGATCATCAGCTACAAGTAACACG
This sequence comes from uncultured Opitutales bacterium, assembly GCA_937920335.1. GTDB lineage: Bacteria > Verrucomicrobiota > Verrucomicrobiia > Opitutales > UBA2995 > UBA2995. Next base: position 1,614 of record CALGUT010000805.1, on the reverse strand, counting down.
ATGTTGGGGAGCTTTTCAGCATTCAGGCAAAACGTGGAGATCAGGAGCAGGCAAGTGAAGAGTCCAAAACGGAGCATAGCTGAATATCGCATAAAGCTAGTGACGGTGGAAGCTGAAGAATCCACCAAAATGATGAGTGATGAGATTGAGATTACTTGAACCGTCGGTCGTCAGGATTCCCTCCGCTCAACACGTAAGCGACCAAGTCATATATTTCTTCCTTTTCCAAACGACCGAGTAACATCGGAGGCATTGGTGAAATCGAAGACGGGCCGATACTCTTTACGAGCTTGCGGTCAACTGAAGTTCTTTGATTGGGGTTTGTCAGGTCGGTGTTGATCTGAACGATGTCTTTGCTGAGGTTTACAATGACACCGTGAACTGTGGTGCCGTCGAGCATAACCGCTTCGGCGGGGACAAATTGTTCGTTAATCTCCTTTGAAGGATTTATGATCTGGTCGAGAAAATCGCGTGGCGAGTAGCGGCCACCAGCTCCGGTTAGATCGGGTCCGGTGTTGCCACCTTCATTTTTAAATCGGTGGCAAGCGAAGCACGCGGTCGCGGCAAACATCTTTCTTCCCTGACCGAAATCTCTGCCTTCCATATGATCTCCTGCATCGGCCAAGTCTTCGAGGGTCCAGTTGGTGAAGTTTGTTCGCCCGTCCAATGCGGACATGGCGGCTTCAAGCGACGACTTAACTTCCGGTTTTCTAGCGAGAAGCTCTTCCAGATCGGATTTTTCCCGGGCGGTCAGGGTGGTCTCGGCATCTTTGCGAATATTCTCTATAAAGATGACAAAGCTCGCTCCACCACGGTAGTTGGCGGCCTTCAAGAACCATTCGAAGTAGGACGTGCGCAGGGCATTGGTCCAGCCATTTGTGAGCAAGCGTAGAGAGCGGGCATATTCCAGTTGTTCTTCCTGCGTAGTGGCTTGTTTTAAGAGGGTTATGCCTTTTGTTGCAGTACTAGGTGCTTGCAGGTAAGCGAGGACTTCGATGATCAAACGGTTGGCTTCCTGAGTGTTTGCTGGAAACTGTGCATCCAGTTGAGAAATAATCTTGTCTGACACTGCTGATTCAGCCCCCCGGAATCTATTGAGGGCCACTTGGTAGGTCCGGACCAGTGCCAGGCGATCCGTTTCTTTCAGGGAATCATACTTAATGTCTGTGAGCGCTGAAAGGATCTTCGTTCCGAGAGCTGTGTCCATCGGTGTGTCCGTATCTTTTCTGTGAAACGGATCAATGCCTTCCGTGCGGGTGAGTGCCAGTAACGCCTGTATTTTCTTTTCAGGATCTTTCTCACTAAAAGCCTTGGAACTCCAGTTTTCTGACGGTTGGCTTTCTACGGCGATTCTGGCAGCGTTGCGAATGAATGGGTCTTCATGGTCTAGATATCGCCATGCCAGTTTCACTGCTTTCGAGCTTGCTGTGCCGTGAAAGGCTTCCAGCTTCTTCCGAAGGTCGCGGGCTCTATTGTTACCTGTTTTCGCATTCACGGGAGCCGTGCTTTCATCACCGGTGTAGGTAACACGGTACAATCCGGACTGGACCTTGCGACCACCGATCGCGAAATACATCGCTCCATCATCTGGATGAATGACCATGTCCGTTAGAG
>CALGUT010000804.1 GCA_937920335.1 uncultured Opitutales bacterium | reverse complement strand
AGAGTGACTGAAGTAGAGCCGGGTTCGGAACTTCACCCAATGCTTCAATTACTCTCTGACGCTCAAACGGTTCTGCCGAATTCCCTGCGAGCAAACGTTGGGCACGATTATAGGATTCAGGAATACCTTGACGAATCTGCATGGCCAACGAACCTCCACCGGCTTCGGATAAAGCCTCAATCAATTCCTTTGGAAGACCCGTCATCGATCGTCCACGAAATGCGGTTTCGAACCCCTCCAGAAGGCTATTTTTACTCTTCGTGTCAGGAGCGCTATTGAGCAGTTCAGCACAGGCTCTTAGATAGTCCCGCGTGCCTTCTGACGCAAGTCGTCGCATCGCAAACCCCAAGATGGGTGATTGAACCATCGCGTGATCAAACAAGCGTTTGTCCTTAAACAAATTAACAATCTGAGTTTCATCGGTGGAACAATACGACTCCAAGGCCCACCACACTAACATCGGCATGAACGAATCTGCCGCATCTTCATCGCGCTTCAGCAGTTCAGCTACTACAGCCAATCCGCCCTTGGATTGCAATCGCTTGGCGCTAGAGGCTAGCTGCTGCCTCACTTCGATATGCGGATCCTCAGCGGCCATCTCCCGCATTCTTTTCAATTCTTGGGCACTCGGATTCCGCTCATCCCCAATCAAACGCACCGCCCATTTCCTCACATGAGGATCTTTGTGATTGAGCGCCAATATACGCTTTTCAGCATCCCATTCACCCAACAGATGGATCGCCCAAAGGGCCTCCAATGCGATTTGTCCCGTTTCCTTTTCGAGCCAACCCTCCAGAGTGTTCAAGACAGATTTATCCTGCCGCTCGTTTAACAGTCTTCTAGCTGTATCACGATACCAACGACGAGAGTCCCTTAGGTATTCAACTAGCTCCCGCGTCGTAGATTTCGAAAGGTCGACCGAAACAGGCTGATAGGCACCTGTATTCCTGACCCGGTATATCCGACCGTCAGCAAGACTGATCCTGCCCTCATGGTTCTTGAAATGATTTACCTGTTGGTCATACCAATCAGCTACATAGACGGAACCATCCGGTCCCACTTCCGCATAAACGGGCCGAAACCAACGATCGTCGGAGTCCACCATGATATCGATGGGTTGCGCATGAAACGTTGGCCCTTTTACAATGGGACTTGAAGCTAACAAGCGGCCAGCCAGAGCGTTGGTCGTAAGAATCGCACCATCGTAACGAGCAGGCAGGACTCCTTCCTCATAAATAAGCAGGTTCGTGGTTACTCGCTGCGACCCAGGTTCTTCAACACCCATAAAATATCCATAGGCGTGAGGGTTGGAAAGTTCACCATGCTTCGTGAAATTCTTCTTATTGTAGGCACCTTGCATGTAATGATACCCGAGCTTCCTGCCTTCATTCGCCCCGGCAAACAACCGACCCTTTGAGTCAAACTGGCAGCTCCAAATATTACCACCGCCTTCTGAAAATACCTCATAGATCTTTTTTTTCGGATGATAACGCCACATAAGCTGCCCGATACTCTTTATCGGTGGCTGATCTGAACCAACAATTTCTATGGCAGCCGTCACCGTGGACCCTTGCGCACCATACAACCAACCATCCGGACCCCAATTCAGGCTATTAGCTATGGAATGTGAATCCTGAATGCCAAACCCCTTCAGGTGCACTTCAGGATCTCCATCGACGACATCATCGCGGTTCTCGTCTTTGTAGTATAGAAGATACGGCGGCTGAAGAACCCAAACACCATCGCTGTCCCAAGCCACGCTCGTCACAAAACTGAGTCCTTCGAGAAAGGGTGTAATCTTGTCGAACGTCCCATCTCCATCCGTGTCTTCATGGATGGTAATCATATCTGCGCCTGCTATATGTTGAGGGTCACCCGGCGGCGCTGGGATTTGATTGTAAGTATTTCTCCAGAATTGATCCCGACTGACAATCTCGAGACCCGCTGGCATCGGGTACTGACGATACTGAACCACCCAAAGGCGCCCGCGCTCATCGAACCGTATAAAAGACGGCTGCTTAATGTCCGGCTCAGATCCTACAAGATCGATCTCCAGCCCGTCTGCAGGCCGAAGGAACGTATGGGATTTCGGTGCAGCCAATCCTGTTCCATCTGCCTCCTTCGTTCGGTCTCCCGTTTTCATGATTCCCGCCGTTGCCCCCTTGCCATCCAAACCCCACAGCACAGCGGCCCTTAGTAACGACTGGGTTTCCGATAAAGCCATTTCTTCGACTCCCCCTAACGAGGTATAGAAAATCCGCATACCATCTTTCTCATTCGTCCACGCCAATGGATAAACGGGCTCATCTTCCGCATAACGCGCACTCAATAACACTTCGATCCCCGGATCCAGATCCGTGTATTTATAGAGTTTACCGTCGGCGAGAAATGGATCTTTAGACGAGAGCTTGAAAACCAAAGGATGCTGTTTTGAGGCAGCATTCAGCCATGCTTCGACATTGAGCGATGGCTGTCCCTCCTTTTCTTTGTAGTGACCTTGGTAACTGGCTCCAAGGACGTCTTTATCAAACGTATTCCAGGCAGCATGGCCGGGCGGAGCCTGGTAGCCGGTGCCTTTTTCTCGTTCTCCGAATGCGTGACTGGAGGTTCTGATCAGGATAACAGGCTTACCAGCCCGGATCCAATCCTGGATTCTTTCAAGATCCTCTATTGCGGGATAACGCCTGCGAAGACTGAGCACCAACACATCCGCATCGTCCAACGCTTCCAAGCCAGGAAATACATGGCAATCAATAGATTCCCGGTCGTTACTTTTGCCCAAAATGAATTGGCATTTTATACCAATCGACTCGAGCTGTTCTTTCGCAAATACGGGCAACGTTTCGGCGGTTCCATACTCTCGTTCACCAATCACAAATACGGCCTTTTTCCCGTTATAACGATCAAATTGCGCACCGAGGCTTGGACCATAAATCGCAAGTCCTATGAGGATTATCGAAAGTGCCTTCAGGAACGAATTATTACTCATATAAAAACTGGGGTGGAACTGATGGAGCTAACCATAAACTGGGTGGTCATTTTTTAAGGTCAATCGTTTGAATACTAATTGACACATTGAAATGCACTTATCGAATAAATATCTAGACGGAGACAATTCTCCTTTCTAAGGTTTGGTATTTCAGTAATCCACCCTATACTCATGTTACCCTGCTCGAAACTCAAGACACTCATCTCACTACTCGCAGCTATCAGCCTGCTAATTGCAACTGGTTGCTCCAAACCAGCAGAATCCAAAAAGGTTCTTTTCGTAGCTGGAAAGATGAGTCACGGCTTCAATAGTCACGAACACAATGCCGGAGCCTTGTTGCTGGCTAAGTCACTCAACGAAAGTGGCTTGGGAATCGAGGCATCGGTTTTTTACGATAAAGAAAACCCGGGATGGCCGACGGACGATACGTGGCTCGCGGGAGTCGATGCAGTGGTTATCTATTGTGATGGCGGAGGCAAACACCTGGCCAATGCGCATGTAGCGGAGATTGATGCCCTAAGCGATAAAGGGGTTGGAGTTGGATGCCTGCACTACGGAGTAGAAACTATCGACGGAGAACCTGGGGATGGCTTTCTCCGTTGGATGGGCGGGTATTTTCAGTTGGGGAAATCGGTAAATCCTCATTGGGTAGCTCACTTCGAGAGTTTCCCTGATCATCCAGTCGCGAACGGTGTACAGCCCTTTCATATTCAAGACGAATGGTATTTTAACATGCGGTTTCGTGAGAACATGGAAGGTGTTACACCGATTCTAACTTCCATTCCCCCTCTGGACGTCATTCCAGAAAAAGATCATCACCACAACTCCACGCCTGATGCACGAGCTGCCGTAAAGCGTCGCGATCCTCAGCATATGATGTGGGTTTCCGAAAACCCAAACGGTAGCCGAGGGTTCGGTTTCACCGGTGGTCACTTTCATGATAACTGGCAGGACGACAATTTCCGCAAGGTGGTCCTCAATGCCATCACCTGGATTTCGAAAGGAGACATCCCCAAGGATGGTGTGCCGTCTGCTACTCCAACCGATGAAGAGTTACTTGAAAACCAGGACTATCCAGTCGACCTCACAAAAATAAGAGCGGATCGCTACGTTGAACACCGCAGAAAGTGACACGTGCAAAACGAAAAACGATAAGTGAAAGAAAACCCGCTCAAGAACCAGAGTTACGCATTTGCCATACGAGTTGTGAAGCTATCGCAATATCTCCAAAGCGAACAAAAAGATTATATTTTAAGCAAACAGGTACTTAGAAGTAGTACAGCAATCGGGGCGCTCATTCACGAAGCTGAATTCGGTCAAAGCAGAGCTGATTTTACAAGTAAGATGAACATTTCATTAAAGGAATCCAACGAAACCCAGTATTGGCTTTCTCTTTTAAAAGATACTGGCTACATCAAGGAGGAACATTTTTCCAGCATGCTAGATGATTGCAAGCAGTTGACCGCCATGCTCGTCGCCACGGTCAAGACATCCAAAATCACTCCCTAGCGATCCAACCAAAACTTTTAGTTTTCCACGTATAATTTTTCATATATCCAACCTTATGCCACATATCAACGCAGGTAAGACTAAACCGGATTACGATGTGATCATCGTGGGTTCCGGAGCCGCTGGCGGACAAACTGCCTACACCCTAACCATGGAGGGCGTAAAAGTCCTTATGCTGGAAGCAGGACGTAACTACGATCCGGTTACCGAGACACCGATGTTCAACACGCCGGAGCAAGCGCCATTGCGTGGCCAAAGCACACCTGGAAAACCATTCGGTTATTACGATGCCACAATCGATGGCGGTTGGAAGGTTCCTGGTGAACCTTATACAAACGCTACCAAGAAACCTGAGGAAGAATTTATGTGGTGGCGCGCCAGGATGCTCGGTGGACGCACCAATCACTGGGGCAGAATTTCGCTTCGCAACGGGCCTTACGATTTTAAACCCTATTCGCGCGACGGACTTGGATTCGACTGGCCTCTGTCCTACGAGGATGTCGCCCCCTACTACGATAAGGTAGAATCATTAATAGGGGTCTACGGTTCCAATGAAGGCATGGAGAATACTCCTAATTCTCCTGAAGGTGTTCTTCAGCCTCCCCCCAAGGCGAGAGCAGCAGAG
>CALGUT010000803.1 GCA_937920335.1 uncultured Opitutales bacterium | reverse complement strand
CTTTGACCTGGTTCTCAGGTGTGTCTCGGGTGGCGTGAACCCAAATAAGCGCTTCTTGAGAAACGCCTTCTTCCTTCAGTATCTCGGACATCTGGAAGATCGCTTCGGTGGGCCCAGTGTGGCAGGCGATAGTCAGTCCGGTTTTAAGGTGCGTTCGGCAAGCCGCTCGCAAAAGCTTTTCATGTATAGCTGATAGCTGTGGGTCTCTATCCACTCCAATCTTGATGAAACCTGGTTTGATTCCGGTATCTTCGATGCCTTGTTCGAATTCGAGAATCCACCGTGTCGCGAGCTCGTCGACTGAGAGCTCTTGGATAGCGGATGGTATAAACTGATTGTTACGGGCGCCATAGTAGCCGGTGTTCGTGATCAGGTGGAGTCCCGTTTTTTCCGAGAGGGTTTTAAGCAGCTCTGGGTCTCTTCCCAAGAATGCGGGCGTACATTCAACAATCGCTTGAAAGCCGAGTTGTTTTGCTTCCATAAGGTGGGGCGTTACTTGCTTAATGACTTCGTCTCGTTCCCAGCGATGATAACCTGTCTGATCCGCGCCAATAAAATCAACGAGGATATGCTCGTGCTCGAGCGTTCGTCCGAGGTCAGCCGAATCAATGAGGCCTCTCACAGTCATAACGGTACTTCCGAGGAGTTGACCGGCAGTTAAGAGAAAAACAAGGAAAGGCAGTTTCATAATGTTTGGAATGATGTGGGAAATCTAAGGTTTTTCAACCTTCGCCTATGCAATAGAGGTGGGATATCGTCCTCAAATAGAGACGTCCCTGATGAACTATCGGTGTGGCATTGGTTTCCTGATTGATTAACGTCCTGCCAAGAATTTCAAACTCATCGTCAGCTTCGAACACCACCACATCGGCTCGTCTGGATACGGTATAGATTCGATCATCTATAAGAATCGGAGAACTAAAGAACGTGTCGCGCAGGTTTCCTTTCCAGATCTCTGTTCCGGTCGATGCTTCAATACAGGTCGCTATTCCTCCATCGCTGACTAGATAAAGACGGTCATCACGCCCTACTGGGGTTGGGACATAGGGCATCGATTTTCTGATCTGATAGGCGATGGTAGCTGAGTCACCTCGTTTTTTGGGCGGCTGTACAGCTACGAGAAAAAATCCAGAGTTCCCATCCCCACAGCTGGAAAATATAAGTTCTCCGATTTGAATGGGAGACATGATCGTTCGTTTTGGAAAGAGGTCTCCTATTTGCCAAACGGTTTCACCAGTCGACAGATTGATAGCCGTCATTCCGCTCGATGTGGAGTTGATGATCATCAGTGTTTCACCCCAGGGAGCCTGGTAAAGCAGGGGTGTGCTATAAGATGTTTTTCCGGTTGCTTCCCACGGCCGATCTTTGCGCCAGACTGTTTCTCCTGTCATGCGATCCAGCGCATGAAGACTGCTCGGACCCCGGCAGTCGTTTGGGATGATTACCAAGTCTTCATAGACCACCGGTGAAATGCCACCACCATGTTGGGTGTGGTGAGACCCCAGATTTCGTTGCCAAACGCCTTTTCCTGTATGGTCCACGGCCGCCACTTGAAAGTTTTCGGCATCGCTCCAGGCAATATATACATGGTGTTCGTCAGTGGCGGTCGTCGAAGAGGCGAAGGTATTAAACTTATGAAGTTTTCGATCGGAAGCCTCGAATTCGAGTCGCCAGATCTCTTTACCGCTATCAGCGTCCAGGCACAGCAGTAATGACCCCGGCTTGCCTGCATCACTACTAGTCAGGTAGAGGTGGTTTTTCCAAATCATGGGGGATGAGTGTCCATCACCCGGAAGTTCCACCGTCCACTCGTAATCCTCCTCAGTCCATTCGACGGGTAACTCGGGAGCCGAATAAATACCGGACCCGTCAGCACCTCGAAAACGATTGGGTTGAGAGTTGGCATGAGTGGCTGGAATCAACCCACCGATAACTGTGATAAGTATGAAAGTGGGGAGGAATGCGGCTGTGGGAAGCTTCATGTTTAAAGGGTTAAATGAATGATGAGTTTAACCTTATTTTCGGATGCTTGGCAAAACAAGGTTATTGGGGTGGGGCGTACAAGAAATAGCCTGACCGTTTCGGGTCAGGCTGCGAAATTGATTGGGATCAATCTTGGTTACCAGCTTACTCAGGCTTTTGAGCTCTTCCACCTTGGCCGCGACCTCCAGGTCCCCGTCCTTGGCGATTGCCCATGGTAAACTCGTCTTGAGCGATTTTTCCGTCTTTGTTCTTATCCATGGTGGCGAACATTTCCTCCGCTGTCGGCGCATTGCGTGGGCCGCGACCTTCCGGACGCCCTTGACCTTCACCGCGAGGTGGGCGAGCTGAATTTGCGGTATCGCCGCTGTTTCTACTCTCTGCATTTGCGCCTCGGTTACCTCCTCTGGGTCCGCGGGGCATATTTTCTCTGAAAGCCGTAAATTCAGCCATATCGATGAAGGAATCCTCATTGGTATCAGCCGCTTTGAAGATGGTAGAAGGATCAGGTCGAGGGCCGCGTTCGCGATCTTGGGATTGGGCTGATAATGCAGTAACGCTGGCTGCCATTAGGCAAGTGATAAGTATGGTTTTCATTATGAAATCTCCTGTTTGTTTTGGGTTATTGGTAAGTAATCGTAATACAAAGATAACTCAGAAAACGTACAGCAGGTTACACAGAATATTAAATGGGCTTAAAAACATCCGTACCCATGGCGTGGTGACGAATTAGGGTGGACTGGTAAAAAAGATCGTTTACTCCCGGATTGTCAGCTCGTTGAATGTTTTCTCCGTATTTCCATCAAGTCGATGAGTGTATGAGTACTGTTTGCAGGGCGGCTTCTCCCAGCTTGGCAGGTGCTTTTATCGCGTCACCCTCAGTACTTGTTTTTAAAATACGGTAAATACTAGCGGGAGATGGAAAGAAAGGTGCAGTCTACAGGGCTCGAGGACGGGTCTCAGTCTAGGAATTTGTGGTCTTGGCGAGTTATACAGATCGTGTTTTCGAAATGGGAGTTTTCTATGGAATGTGGGGAAATACCATCCGTTGAAGGCTAGGTCAGGCGAACTTCTCTTGCACTGAGTTGAGTCGTTTGTTGAAATCGTGTTTATGAAGTACCCCACAGTTGCCGTGATCCCTGACCGCCGTTCATTTATGAAGACGCTGTTGGCTGCCAGTGCCGCTCCAATGGTGATTCCGTCTGGGCTGCTTGGTGCAAAAGCTCCTTCAGAAACAATTACCTTGGGCTTTATAGGTATGGGATGGCAGGGCGTCGATTTGAATCTGAAGTCATTTCTCAATGAAGCCGACTGTCGCTGCTTGGTCGTGTGTG
>CALGUT010000802.1 GCA_937920335.1 uncultured Opitutales bacterium | reverse complement strand
CCAAATTTGTATTCAACAAACGGCGACAATATGATCGCAATCGGCCCTGTAGCCCGTGGAATGGGAGGCGTTACCATCGCAAATCCACAGGACGCCATTAGCGCAGTTTTCGGCAATCCCGCAGCCATGTGCTTTTCACGCTACTGCCCAACCTCGCAGGTCGATTTCGGAGGTACAGTCTTTATGCCTAGTATCGATACTTCGGTTACGAATGCATTTGGAATGAACCAGACCATAGCCGCGGCCAGTAAGGATAATATATATCCGATTCCTGCAATAGGCATATCCATTCCCCTGCAGGATGAACAGAATCGTCTCCGCTTCGGCCTTGCCGCATACGGAGTCAGTGGCTTGGGAGTCGATTACCGCGAGACGCCGATCGACCAAAAAGACATATTTGGTCCAGGCGCACCGCTCGTATCCGGTGACTATACCAGTCTGCAAATCATGAAGTTTGCCCCGGCTGTCTCGTATCAATTCGCCTCCAATTTTTCATTGGGAGCCGCGTTTCACATAGACTACGCCGTTCTTGATTTGGGAAACGGTTCGGCACCTGGATTCGGATATGGCGTACAACTCGGTTCTATCTGGAGACCGGCACCGAATATTTCTTTCGGACTCAGTTACACAACTCCACAGAAAGTTCGGCACGAAAACGTAATTGCGCAACCTACCCCCACCGGTGGAATCGCACGTTTTGATCTGAACCTTGAAGCTCCTGAGCAAGTGGGCGTAGGCGCTTCCTGGGAAGGCATGGACAATCGACTGGTCCTCAGTGGCGAAATCAAAGAAATATACTGGGGCAGCGCCGAAGGATACGGAGATTTCGATTGGGAAGACCAAACCGTCTATGCAGTAGGCATCCAATACGAAGCGATTCGCGAGAAGCTCTTCTTACGCGCCGGATTCAACTATGGTGAGAACCCAGTCAAAGCAAACAACGGTTGGAATGGAGCATTCACTCCAACCGGTCCTGCGGATGTGAAGTTTGTCCAAGGCATTCCCTTTCCGACTTACTATTATGAAACATTCCGCATTGTTGGTTTCCCCGCTATTGTTGAAAGCCATACAACCTTTGGTTTCACCTATGCAATCAATGAAGCCTTTGATCTGAGCTTAGCTTACCTCTATGCTTCAAGGAACGACATAGTCGAACAAGGGATTGGCCCTGCCGGCACTCCCGTTACGATCAAATCCACCTTGAGCGAAGAGAGTATTGAATTTGGATTTTCATGGAAGTTCTGAACATGAATCCCCGCTAAATTGAACTTGGAAAAGACCACAGTACCTGTAACTGTGGTCTTTTCACCACTACCGGAAATCCAAATGCGACTGATCCATCTATTTATCATGCTCAGTATGACGGCCTCAGTGGTTGCTGAGATTCCGCGCCTGTCTCTTCCGGACAACGTCAAAGCTCAAAACCTGCCAGGTATTTCGCTTCAAGCTAACTCGTTTTCTATAGACGAACTAGAGGCCTCAATGGTGGTTTTGGTCGTGTTCGATTTCTACTGTCCGGTGTGCCAGAAATCAGCAGCCAACATTAAGCGGTTAGCTGAGGAAGTGGCCGCAACAACACCTGGGATTCCGATTATCGGCATCGGTACAGGTGATACGCCTTTTGAGACGCAAAAGTTTAAAGATAAATTCGAGCTGCCATTTCCTTGCGCAAGCGACCGAGCAAAAACCATGGCTAACTATTATCATGTCGAACGCACGCCTTCGATCATAGTTCTCAGCAAGTCAGGAGAAGAAAATTTGCTTGAGGAGCTCTACAGAAACGAAGGTTACCTCGGTCGGGAACATATCGATGAAATTATCTCTCTACTGAAGGAGGATACATGAAAAGAGTCATAACCACATTTACCTTGTTCGTCGGGTCCGTCTGTTTGTTTGGAGCCGAACAAGACCTATCTGGAATTTACGATCCGGGAACACTCAAGCCCGTCGATAGTCACCTCTTGGTAGACATCGGGGAGCGGGCTCCCGATTTTGAATTACCCGCTATTGATGCTTCTCAGGTCAGGCTCTCTGAGTATCAAGGCAAGCACCATGTCATCCTCACCTTTGTGCCCGCTGCCTGGACACCCGTTTGTTCTGCTCAATGGCCAGGCTATAACTTAATGCAAGATGAGTTCGCGGAACTGGACGCTGTGGTAATCGGGGTTACCGTTGACAATATCCCGACACTTCATGCGTGGGTGGAAGCGATGGGAGGCCTCGACTTTCCCGTTCTATCCGACTTCTATCCGCATGGAGCAGTCGCTCAGCGTTATGGTATCCTGCGGTCCGATGGCACAGCCGAACGGGCTTTGTTCATAATCGATAAGCAGGGAATTATTCGCTTTATAGATGTTCATGACATCAATGTCCGTCCTCCGTTAGAGGACCTATTTGAAGCACTCGAAAAAATCCGAACGATGGAGGGTCGCTAATTACTTATCTTAAATTTGGTAAGTAACCCATAGAACGATCATGCAGACTGAATTCAACCGAACTTCCAGGGGCTTTGGTACTGCACATCTTTGAGCAAGCCATCTGCTTGGGTATCACCCATTATACGTTCTGCTTTCGAATCCCAGTGAAGTGGTTTACCCAAGCGCTGGGATAAGATGCCAAGGTGCCCTGGCGTGATGGATCGGTGCGCTGTCTCAGCAGGAGCAATACAGGGTTTGCGCGAGCGAATACCCTCGAGAAAATTCTGGTGATGATTGGTGGATTTGTAAGCTTTGATCGGACCGCGATCAAATGACTCCCTCATCCATTCGGGATTGGAGGCATCCATCTTACTGCGATCAACATACAACCAGCCATTCTCACCTTTCCACTTGATACCCGAGGCGTGTCGATCGGATATTGAGGTGGTTATTCCATCGGCATACTGACAACGGATCTCATAATGAACCGGCATGTTATAGATTTCGGTTTCGGGAAATGTCCAATTGATCGCTTCTACCTCCTCAGGACCTCTTTCATCCATGCCGAGGCTCCAATGGACGATGTCATTATGGTGTCCAATCCAATCCATAATCTGCCCTCCACCAAAAGCATCGTGCCATCGCCAGTTCCGGTGGTGCCGCGCAAAAATATAAGGCAGTTTCTCACTAGGGCCGCACCAAAGATCGTAATCGAGGCCAGCCGGTGGATCAGATATTTCGGATCTACTATTTCTAGGCTGGGAAAAACCAGTTGGCAGGCCCACCTCAACTGATTGAATTTTTCCGAGATGACCATTCAGCACGGTCTCTGCGGCGATGCGAAAGCGGGTCTGTGATCGCTGCTGGGAGCCGGTCTGGAATATGGCACCTTGCGTTTCCACCTCGCGATAGATCGCCTGACCTTCTCCGAAAAGATGAGTTACTGGCTTTTCGCAGTAAACGTCCTTTCCATGGCGCAAAGCTTCCAAAGTGCACAACGCATGCCAGTGATCGGGAGTGGCTACGACTACGGCATCTATGTCATCGCGGGCGCAGAGCTCTCGAAAATCGGAATAGGTGTCACAGCCTTTAAACGTATGCTTCTTAGTAGCGTTAGCATACTGTTTTTCCACTAGCTCTTTTGCGGGCTCACGACCGAGCGGACTTCTTTCACCTGCTTGCATATCGCGGTAATGCAGATCATGCACATCGCATACGGCGACCACTTGAGCATCGTCCTGCTGAAGGAAATTATTGAGATTTCCCGTCCCCATAGCTCCGAGACCAATCACGCCCAGCGTGATTCTATTGCTAGGTGCCGTCCGATTGCTACCCAGAATGGAGGAAGGCGCAATCATAGGCGCTGCCAGCGCTGAAGTTGCGACTTGAAGGAAACGACGACGAGACTGGGTAGATGGGGTCATGAAAGAGCTACGATGGTGGTTAACGGTATTGCGGATCTGTCGCTTCAATGCCGAAAAGGCATTACATAAAAGAAACCATTACGCCCGTGCAATAAAGTCCTTAGATAAACATGAGATAGATTCCAACGTAGACTGCGCCGACTATAACTAACCAAAGTTTGAACTGTTTGTTCTCGGCAGCAGTGGGTTCCATACCGGTGAGCTTGGTGCTCTTCATATCGGCATAGGACTCAGCGCCATCTCCTTGGGTCAGCAATGAGATGCCAAAGAGCAGGATAAAGCCACACACAGTTAAGAAGACCGCACCGTGCAAGAAATGCATATCGAGAATTCCCAGACCCACCGAGTACGCCCATTCATTCACATACGCATTGTCAGCGATCAGCCAAAGGAGAAGGCCCAGCAAAGAGCCAATGACCAAGGTCCAAAAACCGGCGTTCCGATTCGGATAGGGAGACACTAATCCGCCGATAAAACAGGCCAGTAAACCACCCACTGAGTAGGAATTAAATTTCGCGAGGTAATCGAAGAGAAACTTGAAGTGAGGAATCACAAAGATGGCCCAAATCATGCCCATGATGATAATGACCGCCCCAACAATGCGCCCCACCCTGACCAGTTCTTTCTCAGATGCTTTGGGTCTCGCAGGTTGATACCAGTCAAGAGTGATTAAACTAGAAGCTGAGCAGATGTTTGAGTCGACCGAGCTCATCAGTGCGGCTACGAGCCCCGACAAGGTAATCCCAATCAATCCACTTGGCAGTAGACTCCGAATCATGGCAGCATACATCTGGTCTTCTGTTTCAGGCGGTGTTGTAAAGAAGCCGTCGTTCAGTAGAACCAGTCCAATGATGCCTGGAAGCACGATGATAAAAACGGTAAGCGCTTTTAAGAGCCCTGCAAATAAACCGCCCATGCGCCCCTGATGAATACTCTTTGCAGCCATCGCCCGTTGAACGATGGTATGATTCATCGAGCAATAGAAGAAGGCATGCACCGTAAGCCCAAATACCACTCCCGTCCAGGGAATGATCGGATGATCGGCTGGCCGGAAGAGCGATAGTAGGTCCTCTCCCCCATTCTGCTTTATTGCTTCCACTTTTACGAGAAACGCTCCAACTCCGCCAGCCGCATGGAGGCCAAATCCAAGAACCAGGAACCCACCCAACACCAGGATGAACATTTGCAAGAAATCTGTTACTACCACCGCCTTGAGTCCACCCAAGACAGCATAGATACCAGTGGTTACACAGAGGATTAAAATTCCAGGTAGCGTGGAGTCCCAACCAAACATGTCCCGCATGACCTGTCCACCCGCGTAAAGCGATAAGGGAACTGCATTCAGTCCAATGAACAGAATCGTTATGATTGAAAGAAACTTTCTCGATTCGACTCCGTAGCGAATCTCGAGAAACTGCGGAGCCGTCTTGATTCCCAGACGAATAAAGGTCGGTAAAAAGACCAAGCCCATCAAGGCGAAGCCTAAAACCCCTGCCAACTGGTAATTCGCCACCGCAATACCTACGGCAACCGCCAATCCGGCCTGCCCCACGAACTGCTCCGCCGAGATATTGGTCGCAAACAAAGAACTGCCGATCATTGGCCAGCGCATCGAACGCCCCGCGAGGAAGTAATCATCCGAATCAGACACCCTCCGACCGATACGAATGGTAATTACAAATATAAAGACGAAATAAACAGCGATGATCGAAAAATCGAACCAGGAGATATTCATACGAAGCGTAGGGTTGGGCGTAACTCGAGAAATAGGAATCAACTTTTTTTACAGAACAAAGACAATGCGATTTCTTAGGCAGAAAATACCCTGTCCATCTAGATCAACTCTGCATGCCTATATTCGAGAAATAGCGTTTTCAAAACAATGGCCGACTGAACAAAGATATGTCATGTTGCGTTCCGCCTGCCAAGAAGTGCATCTTGACTCTTTGAACACTTAGCTAACTACTTGCACTCTTTCTATTGCCCGATAGTGTAATGGTAGCACGAGAGATTCTGATTCTCTTTGTCATGGTTCAAATCCATGTCGGGCAGCCATTTTTTTGTTACTCCGATGATCACGATTCCCTATTCGATAGAAACCGCACTGGAAACCGGCGATATTGGCCAGGTCCTTTCAGCTTCCATAGAGCACTTCCATTGCCAGGCAGGCACCATTCACCGGCTTCAGGATAAAGTCCTGAAACTTGCAGCCCACAATAATATCCCCGAGCAGGTGGTACAAATCGTTTCAACGGTGCCCGTGGGAAAAGGTATCGCCGGATTAGCCGCTGAGCGGCAGGAGCCTATCACTATTTGCAATCTGCAAACCGATACCTCCGGGCAGGCACGCCCGGGAGCCAAGGCTACGGGTATGGAAGGCTCACTGGCCGTACCGATCATCACCGATGGTGAACTGAAAGGTGTTCTTGGAATTGCCAAGGCATCGGCCTACGAATGGTCGAAGGAAGAAACGGATTTGCTCCTGGGAATAGCGGGACGTTGCGGACAACTGTTTGAATAAACCCTGTCGGATACCAGGAATATAGCCCGTTTCGAGCAGGTTAGATCGCGTTTGATTTATCGAAGCTTATGGTTTGCCATATATCATCATAGGAATACCAGGCTTATAAATCCCTGTATCTCGTTTCCATCCAGAGCCAGACACCCCGGAGTTCCCCCATAAGATCATTTCATCACCCGTCCAAACAACTGTATTCCGGTATTGAGGTCCAGAACTCCCCTGCTCAGAAAGCGCCGTCCACAAATCAAGCTCTGGATTGTAAAGGGCGCCCGTACCGACGGCCGTAGAACCGTCATAGCCCCCATAGACCACCATCTCTCTCCCCGTCCATACGGCATTATGGTAGTATCGCGCACTCAGTGCGCCGACTTGAGTGATCGGTTCCCAAGAGTCGTCCGCCAGATTGTAGCGTCCACCCGTATCTACTTCAGCGGCCCCCAAACCACCCCAAATAAGTAGCTCGGTTCCCGACCATACAAAGGCGTGGTAACGCCGACCCAAAGGAGCATCCACTATGGACATCGCTTCCCACGAATCGGTAAGCGGGTCATAGATCCCTCCCGATCCTGAAAAGGAACTGGAGGTTGCACCCCAGATTATCATTTTTTCCCCCGTCCAAACGGCCCCATGCCAGCGACGAGCCGTAGGAGCACCTGCGGTTTCCGTGCTTGTCCAGGTATCTGTCGCTGGATTGTAACGACCGCCTGTATTAAAGGAGCTACCGTCCCATCCACCCCAGATTACGGCCTCTGACCCCGTCCATACTACTGAGGAATCGAAACGTGCCGAAGGCGCGCCTTCCATAGACATGGTTCTCCAAGAGTCTGCGACTGGATCGTAGAGCGCACCATCCCCCATTGCCGTGGTCCCGGTCGTGACACCGCCCCAGATTAGCATTTCAGTACCTGTCCAAACAGCCGCATGAGAAGATCTCGGACTCGGTGCCCCCACATCAGAAATGTCTCTCCAAGTATCAGTGACCGGATTATAGGCCGCACCATCTCCGTAATAAGGCCCTCCGGTGTAGCCGCCCCAAATTATCATCTCCGTGCCTGTCCAAACTGCACTGTGATTGTAGCGTCCA
Organism: uncultured Opitutales bacterium; assembly: GCA_937920335.1. Taxonomy (GTDB): domain Bacteria; phylum Verrucomicrobiota; class Verrucomicrobiia; order Opitutales; family UBA2995; genus UBA2995. The sequence continues at coordinate 163 of CALGUT010000802.1, read as the reverse complement.
TCTGGAGTTTCTGGTATAATCTCTGAAACACGCCAGGACGCGTCGCTCACAAATTGTCCCAGCTTTCGGTAACCAGCAGATTCCAACTCGGAGTTGGAATCTTGGGAAAGAATGACTCCACCCATAGCGTTTAAGTTATCCGCTGCAGCTCCAGGAGCTAGCT
>CALGUT010000801.1 GCA_937920335.1 uncultured Opitutales bacterium | reverse complement strand
CAAAGACAGGAGTTACCACCCCACTCGAGGATCCAGTTCTCACATTGTATAATTCTGAGAATGAAGTAGTCGCAACGAATGATAATTGGGAATCAGATCAGAAACAGCTCATTACCGACCTTTGGCAAGGCGCACCCCCGATGGAAGATGGCAGTAAGAGCTCAGGAATGGTGCGCACACTACTAAACGGAGCCTATACAGCAGTGATAAGTGGCAAAGACGGAACGATGGGGGTAGCGCTCGTTGAAATCTACGAGATCGACTAAATCGGTTGTGTCTCTAATTCTCCAAATTACCACTGTATTCACCTGCGTCGCTTCCCAGGTCCTTGGCCGTATCATTTCCTCTTAGATCATTGTTGATGATCCGATAGTCGTTGATTTCACTCGTCGCAATAATCCCGGTCGCATTCCCCGTTATCGAATTTCCATCCACGACGAGTCCAGCTGATCGAGATGCTTGAACGCCAACGGAACTACCTGAGATCGTGTTATTCCGGACATAGATACTGTTACCGCTTCCATTGTGAATCTTGACACCTACATCGGCATTGTCCGTAAACGTGTTTCCATCGATGAATTGGATATGCGATTCCTGTATAACCTCTATGCCAATTTGGTAGCCACGAACTTCGTTGTTATGAATCCAATTCGCAGGCCCTGAGTTATCGTGGGTTGCGCCCGTATTCCCAATTCCGAATCCAGACGGTGATCCAACGGTCGATGAGTCTCCATCCCAATATGCAAGATTGAAACGAAGCTCATTTCCATACTCGTCCTCGCCATGAAGATCATAGGCATCTTCCGTCGTTTCGAAGCAGGTATTCCCTTCAATCAGATTGTTGTGAGCGGAAAACTGTATCAGGATTCCATGACGAATGACGGGGCCGATAAAACAACCGGTAACCCAGTTATTATTGTTTCCCGCATCATTCAGGGTCACACCGTATCCGAATCCCCCACCCCCCAGTTGCAGTGCATTCAAAAGACGGCAGTCTTCGATCTTCACATGTTTTGCCGCTCTTACCTGAATCGCTCGTTTATTAAAGCGTTCAATCCGTAGATTCTTTATCCAGATTCTCTGAGGAGGCGAAGCATTCGTATCTCCGATAAATACGCCATAATCGAGGAGCTCGTCTTCACCTATGATTACCAAATCTGAAACTGTAATATCTTGTGATCCAGGAGTTATCTTTAGGGCCGTTGATGTTCCAACCGCGCGAAGCACTGACCCGTCATTCTCAGCCCCAATAACGGTTAAACCACTAGGGACTGTTATCTGAGATTTGATGTGAAACTCACCGGCACCCAATTCCAAAATATCACCGGCGGACATTGCTGCAAACGCAGCCAAAAATGCCGCCGAATCATCGTCACCGGAATCTCCCGCTGTAGCGCCAAAGTCACTTAATTTAAATACGTTCCCTTCGCCATTCTCCGGCATCTTAAACATTTCCGTTAACCCAATGGACATCGGTGGAATAGAGAAACCACTGGATACGACTCTGGCAAACTTGCGCCCCGACTCTTCGGCAACCAGAGGCACCTTTACAGGCGCGTCCTCAAGCTCCCGAACACTCGCCAAGTTACTCCAGTTTTCCAAATCCACCGACTCCTGTATCTCATAGATGACTCCAGAACGGGCATTGAATGAGAGACTCGCGTTTCCGTCTTCATTAATAGTCCCCAGCTCCGGAGTGTCACTTGGGACCGCTTCCGCGAAGGCTTGTCCCGCGGCTTCTCCCGCAGATACCAACTCTGTTTCCCCCAAGGCGGTAACCCGGTAGCTGTATGAGACAGCTTCATCGGCGCCTAAATCCAAGTAATGAGTAATATTCGCTCCCACTTCAGCGAGCGTCGTAAACTCAACTCCATCTGCTTCCCGACGTTCGATACGAAACCCTGTTTCGGCATTCGAATTATCTTTCCAATTCAAAGTAATACCACCGCCCGGAACTCCTAATGCAACCAATCGGCTCGGAGGAAAACTCGGTGGAGGCTCTACATCGCCAAACGCTTGGGTAACCGCGATATTATCCAGTCGGAACACACCTAGGCCAACCGGATCGTCGAATTCTTCCTTATGCCGGACAGCCACCCCTTTTATCCCAAGTGAAGTCCCGTCATCTACCGTGATACTCGTATCCAACTCAGACGTCGGATTTACGAAAAGAGATACGTTACTTTGATCCAAATCGGTCTTAACTACCAGCGACAAGCGGGTTCCTTCGATCCAGTTTTCCGGGTACCAAACGACATCCACACGACTCCCAGCAGCTTCAGTAATACCGATCCTAAAATGATCGGGTATGACTGCCCCTTCAGAATCGACAGCCGTTCCGATCCAACACCTGGAACGGTATCCATTTCCACCATTCCACAACGAGAAAAACCTCCCTACGGTGCTCTCCGTACCCACCGGTGCCTCGCTGACCTCCAGGTCGTAGTAGAGATAGAGCGAACCGCTACTGATACTGGAATCACTGAAGACAGCGCCGTAAAAACCATTGTTAACGGGGTCTGCCTTTGCTTCGGTATAGTCCAGAGACAACTGACCATCGATCACATTCAGATTCGGATTCGCATCATCCGTCAGCGCGGGAGCCCAAGCATTTGAAGAAACGGAGCTTAATTCACCGTTCGCATAGTCAAAGTTCTCAACGTAAAGGGCTTCAGCAAACGCGTCTGTGCAAACTAATCCGAGGCACAAGAAAATAGGCAGGGCTTTAGTCATAACTAACATGGGTTTAAATTATTTGATTTCGTCAAACGCCGGAAGCGATTCGTCTACAATTGTCCAATCGCCAAGCGCAGGGTGATTTAACTTCCAGCTACCAGACTCAGCTGACAACAGATTCCAAGGAGCCGATTCCTCGCGGTTTTTACCTGCCCAGTTCAACACAGCCAGATAACCCGCTTCATCCCCTACCGTTCTTTCCACATACCGCATCGCGTGAAAAGGAGACTGGATATGGATACGAAGGCCATCGTTTTCATTAATACGGTCATTTGCACCAAACACATCACCATGTCCCAAAGACTGAAGCGCTATCCCAACTCCATCTGTCCAAACACTGGTGTAGTTTTTATCACTTTCACCCACTTCGAACGAGTCAGGACGTGTAGACGGGAGTGCGTACGAGCCGTGGCGTAGCGTCGTTTGTTGCTTTGAGATATAACGGTGGACAATCAACTGCCACCCCCCTTTCCACCACATATGCGATTCAACGGAAACCTGGGATTGCTCCAACTTGTGCCCCAGACTGTAAAGACAACTCATACGATCCTGCTCAACAGCAACAGGAGCTGTGTAATGACGTCCGACGATGATGCTTCCGTCGACATTAGCTGCGGTGAGACCCGCATCCAGGGGATACTGCAGTGGATTTCGCGTAATTAGAAAACCGATACCTGAACGATAACTGAGATTTCCCCACTTGTAAGGACCATAACGGGTATTCGACGACGCGATCTGCGAGCCAACGTTGATTATTTCTATTTCACCGCTCACCGATCGGGTAATCAAGCCCGGTGCAGGGAAAGCAACAGAACGATCTTCTTCCTCTGCAGGTAACGGCGGAGTAGGCGCAGTCCAGAACGGGTCGTCAACTGACAGCAGCAGCGGCGCAAATGCTTTGGCAGCCCAATAAGGAGAACCTCCACAACTATACACTTCGACCATATCTGGAAACTCGTCGTGCCAACCCAGCGATAGGCAACCTTGCTCCTGGAAAATGGGTTTGGAGAAAAAGAAATCCATATTGCGCTCACACACTTCTCGAGCGAGACCAGGATCCAGCGGGCTAGCTCCCATGAGATGCGCCATCGCAAAGGGAGCGGTTGCATTAAAGCGATAGGTAATCGATCTTCCGAACGCGGGTTGTTCGCCGTTTTCACTGAAGAACATCGGATAGTCCTTCATGAAGAGCCTCGTTAGCTTCTTCCAACGCTCTCCTCTTTCTTGATCGTGTTCACCATACAACTTGATCCACCACATGGAGTAATAGTGCCATGCATAGGCATTGTAAAAATCAACCGACTGATTCATGCCATCCATGAACCAACCGTCACCTAGATACATATTTTCAAGTTCGTGAAACCAGCGATCTATGACGGCTCGGTAAGAAGCGAATCCACGGCCTTCCTTTAACAAGAACTCCATGACAAAGATCCCAAAGAACATGTGATTGTTCCAATGGTGACCATTGCCGATATCCGACTCTAACCATGCCAGAATCTGGTCACGCTCTCCGTTACTGATCGTATCCCACAGCCAGTCTCTGCTGATCTCCAAACCGATCACCAATAGCCCCATCTCAACGGAATGTTGATGGAAGTTCGATGAGTACCCCCAGAATTCGGATGAGTCCGGATCGGTTCCCTCAAGGAGAGCAGCCTTGAACCACTGCTCCATTTTGAGAGCGAGGTCATCATAGCTTGCTTCCCGATTGAAATTCAAGGAGTAGCGCCAATGAGCAAACAGCAGGATGGGCCGAGCAACTGACTCCAGACGATCGGCATTTAAATCATGATCGCTGGCCTGCCCGGCTATACCCATGGAGGCTTTTCCAGCCTCCATCAGCGGCAGCAGCGGAGCTAGTAACTTCTCAGCCCTTGCTTGCCAACCACGATAGGCTTTGGGTATCCCGTTAGAAGCAGATGCTGGATTCATAAAATCGAATTAGGTAGCGCGATCGTAAAGGCGGACATCATAGGGATCCATCAAGTCCTCGCCGTTCAAATAGCGACGAAGATTCTCCAAGCCATGATCCCCCGCGTCACGCCGACGATCGATAGTAGGCCCTCCCAGGTGAGGAAATAGCATGACGTTTTTCATACCTCTGAATGGGGAGTCGACCGGTAAAGGTTCAATTCCGTATACATCCAGAGCTACCTGAATATCCGGTCGGTCAGCAGCCACTCTAGCAAGCGCATCTTCATCAACAACCGCGCCTCTACCTACATTTACGAACGCGCCCCCTTTAGGTATCATACGAAGCAGTTCTTCTGTAATCATGCCTTCCGTTTTAGGAGTCAGGGCCGCCAGTTCGATGATCACATCGTTTTTGGAAAACAAGTCTTCCAGGGTCGAACATCTGGATACACCCAGTCCTTCATAGATCTCATCAGGAACACTCGGTGAAAACGCGCTTATATGGTCTGTGAACGGTTTCAAAAGGTCCACGAGTTTTTGCGAAATCAATCCGAGACCGTGCAGTCCAACCCGGCGTTCGAACAACGATTGAGTTTCCGTCTCGGGCGTCTTCCAACCACCGTTGATATGCATCTCTTCTGTCCAGTAACGAACACGTCGCATACAACTTAGCGTAAGGAGCAACGCACACTCAGAGATCGTACGACTGATCGACGATCCCCAGCTCGTTACAATGAGACCGTTTTCGATAGCAGATCGCGGAACCAATTTCCGAATAGATCCCGGAAGGTAGCAGACATATTTGAGATTCGGGGCAACCTCGCTCAGATTCTCGGGAAGCGGGGGTGTTTTCCAACCAGCCATCAAAATCTCAGGATCGCATTCCTTTAATATCGATAACCATTCGTCTTTTGAAGAAACACTTGTCGGATCGACATAGTGAGGCGAATTCAGCAACGCCTTAGCCTTATCCAACCGACCCTCCGGAAGGAATGTCTCTAACTCGATTTCATTTAGACACATTATATTTTTCATAATTAACCTCTCTGATATATTTAAATTTATTAAGAATTTCCTGCGTAACACTCCAACACAGTCATGCTCTCATTTGATTGATAACGAACACTTCCTGCACCCGCAGGACAAAAAAATCGATCCCACAACTTCAGTTCAGTAGTGCTTCCTTCGATACAGATAGAACCCTCACCTTCCGAGACTATCCCGATATACCCTCGAGTGACTGATTTATCAGCCACACCCGTGATCGTACTTCGGCACACGGAAAAACAAGGAGTTCTGTCATAACCGATCAGCTCTTCGAAGCGACTTCCCGATTCATACGTATGCAACAGCTTCGGCTCGCACCGGAATGTCGCGTCAATCGATTCGTCTTCCACCGCATCAAAATTAAAGACATCCAAGGCAGTTTCTATACCCTTACCCATGAATCGAGCTTCCTCTGGAATCACGTAGCCACCCCGTTCAAACTCGAATCTCACGGCAAGATCAGATGCTTCCATGATTTCGAGCATGAGTATGCCTTCGCCGAGCGCATGAGGGCGCCCTCCCGGAATCATAAATACATCACCAGGTTTTACCGGGATTTTGGTAAAACAGCTCTCCATCGCGTTGATATCCTGATTCAGTATCCACTCCTTCAATTGTTCTCTGGAAGGCGGTCTTTGAAACCCTGCATAGATATACGGTTGCTCCACGTCATCCCGAGTCGCGAGGATAACGTATGCCTCTGTTTTCCCCCGGTTACTATTCAACCGCTCCCGGGCAAACTCTGCGGTGGGATGCGCTTGGAAATGCAGCCGGGTCGCGCTATCGAGATACTTCACCAAGGGCAACGCATCCATTTGAATCGCAGTTCCTGAGTCTTCTCCCAGGTAAAAAGAAAGGTCCTGAATAAGCAGCTCTCTGAATGAGATCGGATCACCAGATTCACCCTTCACCATCGATAAGCCCTCTTCGATATGCTCCCGTCCGATATTACGCGCCGTGACGACAGATCCTATCCAGTCCTCAGGAAAATGGGAGTCTGAAGGATTCGTTTTCCCTTCAATCGAATCAAGAACCTTACCCCCTTGATAGGTCCTCCACACACGATTTTCAGAAAACTTTATTATCTCCTTTTTAGTACCCAAGAATGCCATACAACCAAAAATCCAACTAGATCATCTTCACGTCGAATCCTCGACTATTCCACTTCGTAAACCTCAATCAAGGCAACCCCTACTGAATCGTCCTTCCCTGAGATGATCGCTGTATAAGAACCTGGATCCAGAGTTAAAACGATACCTGAACTCAAGCTCCCAGCTGCAAACGGAGGATTCCCGCCCCAAAGATCAGCAATCAATTCTCCCTGAGTATCGTCCCAATTATCGTTGTTTCCAATTTCTTCATCACTTTCATTGAAAATCGTCAAAACGGGATCGACGAGCGCCCCGGCGACATTATCACCGGAAAGTTCAGGACCAATGGCTTGTATCAACACTTGCTGAGAAGCATCACCGATAACAAAACCACCAATCAATACATCGTCATTAGTGCCTACAACACCACGAGTTGAAATATTAACCAGTTCTCCAGCAGTCGACCCGGAACCTCCAGACAAATCGATTGCACCCACAACCTTGAAGATCATGCCTCTCGATTTCTCTAATAGATAGAGTTCATTCTCTTCGTCAAATCCGAAGCGCAAGTCTGCTCTGTTGGAACCACCAATCGTTTTAATCGTCGTCCTCGTGCCATCCAAAGAAAGGCCTAATTCCTTGATCTCTGCCTGTGAACCAAAAGCAAGCGCATCCGCTTCCACAGTATAGACTTCTCCCCCCAAAACATCACCAAATACATACTTTCCTGTCAGTGCTGTGGCTAAAGCTCCCCGATAGACGTATCCACCGACGATAGCCGCTCCTTGATCGTGATCATACTGAGCAAC
>CALGUT010000800.1 GCA_937920335.1 uncultured Opitutales bacterium | reverse complement strand
ATCGGATCTTCAGTCTTCATGTTTGTGAATAAGGACATAGCACCCGATTGGGATATGGTTAATGTCATTGATTTTCTGTTGGGGGGTGTTGGTGGCATAGCGCCGAATGTGTTAACTACTGATCTGTTCGATTTCACGATCAACGAACATCAGCCTTATCTGGCGATGTTGATCTGGGGAGTGGATGCTAAGCTCTTTGATTCTTACGGTCTGCTACCTCAAATATTAATGCAGGTCTTTGCGGTCGTGACGGTGATTGTGGTTATTGGACGGAAGGGAATTTCCCGATCATCCTGGACATCCGTTGCTATCACGATCTCGGGTTGCGCACTCATATTGTCCCCAATGAATTGGGAGAACCTTGTGTGGCCTAATCAGGTTCACCTGTATTTGTCGGTGCTGTTTTCAGTACTTGCACTCTCAGTTGCTGTATCCGTGGCAAAACTGAGTTGGCAACATCAGATTCAAAGGGTGTTGCTCTGCTGTTTTTTAGCGGTCTGTGCCACCTATAGTTTTGGTTGGGGCCTCGCGGTATGGCCCGCGTTGCTGATCCATGGGCTTTTGTTTCGATGGAGGTGGCAGGCAACTCTTACGGTGCTGGTGTTCGGGGTTGCTATCATCGCTCTATATTTCAGTCGTATTAATTTTACCCATCACGACGGTGGAACTAGCGAAACACTGTTTGATCTCATTTCGGTAGTCCATTTTGCTGCGCTGCAGCTGGCTGCCCCTCTGGTGTTCGACGGTTTTGGTTATGCCATAACCTATATAGTGGGGTATGTGTTTCTGGGGGTATTCGGGTATGTAAGTTTCAAGATATACATAAGAAGACAGGTCATTGATGACCGACAAATACGAAGCCTTTTGGTATGTCTCTATTGTGTGGGAGTTTGTCTTTTAACCGCATTAGGACGCGATAGCCTCGCTTCAAGATACATGCTCATTCCCATTTTGTTTATGGTTGCGATGCCTGGACTGTTTCCTGTCCGCGTGCCGTTAGAGAGTCATGGTAAACGCCTTATTTTTGTAGGCTTCTTATTGTGGAACCTCGGACTATCCGGCGCCTCCTTTTTATTCGACGATGCCCTTCGTAGTAGACAGTTCATGATAAAAGACGGTGCCATTGCCGCAGCGTTTGATACCAAGGCCAACCATCGAGGACTTTCTCCTGATCAAGATCGAATCAATGAACGGGTGTGGCCTTACTATATTGAGCACCACAGCGACTCTTCCGCGATTAATGTCCTTACCTGGTTAGGTAAATCACTCTCGGAAACGGTGGAGGTTGATCTTTCGGACGAGGGTGCACATGTATGCCTGGGCCATGTGGATCTCTTCGAGAATAGAGAAGGTGACCCTGGCATAGACGTTATAAATGGCTGGGTGAGACTCGGCCCTGAGGGTGAACGCGAAGCGGATTGGGTGATCGTTACCAATGCTGAAGGTACCGTAGTGGGACTCGGCGCCAGCGGTCGAGATCGTCCTGATGTCGCGAGTTATCTAAAAGCAAACTGGTTCGATAATCTATCGACCAAACCCAATCGGGCTGGCTTTTCCGGGCTAATAAAATCTCAGCCTGGTGATAAGCTGAGTCTATACGCCTTCAAAGATGGTGAATGCTGCCTGTTTGCGACCGATGTGATCGCACCCGGTCTCGAATAAGGCCTGCGGCTGTTGCTCATTAGGGGTGTATTGGGGCGCTACCTCCAGGTATGTTGCCAGAGGAGACCGAATAAGTCGAAATCGTTACCAAAGCGGGTGGAAACGCCAGTGCTCGCATAAAGCTTGATGCTGTTCCTCTGATCAATGGCCATTGAATAGGTCAATCCGTAACGCCAGTTGCTTTGACGGTCATTTTTTCTAACCCCGTCGATGGTGGTCCTGCCACCACTGTAGTGGGTCGCATCGAAGGAAATCCATCGGCCAGGCCTGAAACGGTAAATAGCGTGGACCTGAGTTGCAAGAAAGGGGTCTTGTTTCCGGTATTGACCACCGTAATAACGATCGTTGTCTGTGAGTAATTTGGCGGCTTGAGCCAGTTCCAGCGTCCAAGGCCCAATTGATTTTGAGATTCCCAGTTCCGGTTTGAAGGTCCAGCGATTGGTGCCGATGTTTGCGAGGCGTTCCGAATCGTACTGCCCCCAGGGAGCGATGGTGGTTAAACTGAATCCTACGATCACATCCTGCTTGTATTTCCCAAACTCCGGCAGTGTTAAGGCTGGGGCTCCGAAGAAGTTTATCTGAATCTTCATGGCCGGATCTGCGAAGCCAGAGACTTTCCTAACTCGTTGTTCTCCGAAGAGTTTACCACTGCCGTTTAGCTGGGCGTAGGGTAAAACGAATCCGATCCTGCTGGACTTTCCCCAGATTCCGAAGGTGTTCACAAAGGCCAGTATCGAGGTCGAGTTTTTGATAAAGGCATCTTCGATCGGGACAGAAGGGTCGGGCAGCACTGCACCCTCGGAGTAGCCTGCGCCGACTCCGAAGACCTTGAGTCCAACAGGGGCATTGGTGTAAGACAAGGGCTCTAGTTCTTGGGAAAAAGCGAATGGTGTGAAACTCAGGCCGTGTAACAACAGAAGTAATACATGTGATCTGGAACGAAGAGCAGTTCGAATCATACGAACACGAGATTAGGGAGTGTTTTTAAATTCCTCAAAGAAAAATCTTGTACTCTATGAATGGATA
>CALGUT010000799.1 GCA_937920335.1 uncultured Opitutales bacterium | reverse complement strand
AAAGATAATCTACACCGCTCGCCAAGAGTCGATTTATTTGGGCTAGTATCAATAGTCGTAAAACCATTGAGGGCGCGGCTTTATTTTTCGGGGGGTAGTCGTCGTGGTATTAAGACGACGATTAGGAAAAAGGGTAGGATAGCTCCGAATAATCCCCAAGTCCAGAGGCGTCCTTTCGAGCGGGCGTACTGGATGCTTCCGATCGTGAAAATTACGATCCCAGCAATCATGACGTGGAAGGGCTCTAGCCCCGCGATCAACGTTGATCCTTGTGTTCCCAGGTAACGCCCGCCCACTTGCAGGGAGAATCCGAGTACTAGGAGTATTCTATAAGCTGCAGACATGAACGTATAGCTACAGCTTGACTCCACCCATTTCACTCACGTGGTCGAAGTGCTGTTTCTCAACTGGCTGGATAGAGAGGCGCTGGCCGCGCTTGATGACTAGCATGCCTTCGAGGGCCGTTTCCTCTTTCAATTGCTGAAGTGTAACCGGGCACTTGAGTGGGCGCTTGTATTTAACATCGACCATCAACCAGCGTGGATTTTCCTTCGAGGATTTTTCGTCGTAGTATTTGGATTTCTTATCCCATGAAGTGTGATCGGGATAGGCTTCCTTGGATGCGATCTCTGCCAGTCCGACAACGCCCGTTTCTTTGCCCGCATTCGAATGGTAGAATAGGACCCAGTCGCCTTTTTTCATATCGTCGCGCATCAAGTTGCGTGCCTGGTAATTGCGAATGCCGTCCCAGTGTTCGGTTTTGTTGGGGCAGTTTTTTAGATCTTCGAACGAGAATGCATCCGGTTCCGACTTCATGAGCCAATAGTTTCTAGCCATAGTTTAGGAGTCTGTGGAGAGACTTTGTCTGTCGGCAAGTTTTTTGGATGGTGCATTGGTTATTAATCAACTAACTCTTGGTTCATGGAAAAACCTCCTGCATTGCGGCCTGGAGATACAATTCGCCTCATCGCTCCCTCAAGCCCACCGAATGATCGTTCCTCACTGGAACTTGCAATCACTGCCTTAAAAGAATTCGGCTACCGTCTGAAATACTCAGATGCAATTTTTGGGCATTCTGGTTATCTGGCGGGAAGTGATGAGGAACGTGCCCGCGATTTTGAGGCGGCATTTTCCGACGATTATACCGATGCGATTCTCTGCGTTCGTGGTGGTTATGGGGCAACGCGGATCCTTGGTCTTATTGACTGGGATCTAATTGAGGAGCCCAAGGTGTTTATGGGATTCAGTGATATCACCGCTCTACATTGTGCGCTCTGGAAAAAATGTGGATTTTCAAGCTTCTCTGGACCGGTGCTTACATCGGATTTGTCAGACGATAAGCCAGATCCTGTTTCCTGGGAGCATGCGTTGTCTTTGATTTCCGGGGAACGAGTGAAGGGAAACTTGATTTGCGAACCGTTTAATCTCAGTCATTCGACCGCCCTCGTTCCGGGGACTAGCCATGGACGACTTATGGGCGGCAACCTGTCTTTGTTGTGTTCTCTGCTAGGAACGCCATGGTTTCCAAATTTCAAAAACTCCATTCTATTTTTGGAAGATGTGGGTGAGTCGCCGTACCGTATAGATCGTTATCTGACTCAGCTGAGAAACGGTGGTATTCTGGAGCAGGTGGCAGGTATCGTGCTCGGCGATTTTCGCTATTCGGATGTGCAAAGAAGGAATGATCGGCAGCAAGGCCTCCAGACGATGGAAGAAGTATTTCAGGATCGGTTAACGGATCTTGGAGTTCCGGTGCTATCCAATGCGCCGTTCGGCCATATCAAACCCAAGATCACCATTCCTTTCGGAACGCTCGTGATTCTTGACTGCGATCAGCGTAATCTGCTTCTGCAGGAAAGCAGTGTGATGGTTGATTAATGGAAATCATGGGAAGCTTCCTCGGGGAGCCCTTCCACATTTAGGCGGGAGACAGATTCAGCTCTTACATGAATGACGTTGTCGACATTTTGTAGACGGCCTCGCATACGTAGAAACGGTTCTTGCTTCACGACCAGGCGGTTAGCTTCGAAAAAATCAGCAGTCAGCACGGTGTTGATGATTCCGGTTTCGTCTTCCAAGCTGACGAATACAAAGCCCTTGGCAGTGCCGGGACGTTGTCGGCAAATTACAGCGCCTCCGATCTCTAATCGCTGACCATTACGAGCCTTGGGTAAATCAGCGGCCTTCCACAGCTCTGGCAATTTTCGTCGAACCAGTCTCATCGGGTGTTTGCCCACGGTAAGTCCTACCGCGTGGTAGTCTGCCTGAATACGTTCGAGGTAAGACATGGCTTCGATGGGGGGAGATCCGGAATCGTTGGGGTTGGTTACGGTCGCGAGTAGATCGTCCTCCCGTATTTCTGCCACCTCCCAGAGCGCGGATCGTCGATCACCAGTAAAAACATTGAGGGCGCCAGCAAGTCCCAGTTGGCGGAGCTCATCTTCGTCGAAATGGGTCCGGTGGCGGAAGTCATTTAAGGTCTCGAAGGGAGATTTTTCGCGGGCCTCGACCATAGTGAGTAGTTTTGTCTTCGCGACTCCCTTTACCCAGATCAATCCGAGTTGAATCGTTTGATCGTCGATAATAGTGCATCGTAGTTCTGATTTTTTGACACAGGGTGCTTTGAAGCAAATACCACGGCGTTTGGCATCCTGAACCAATGTAGCAGGAGAGTAAAAACCCATGGGTTGATTGTTGAGGAGGCCGCAGTAGAATTCAGCTGGGTAGTGAACTTTTAAATACGTACTTCCATAGGCAAGTAGACCGAAGCTTATCGCATGCGACTCGGGAAACCCGTAGAGAGCAAACGATCCTGTGGCTTTCATGATCGCCTGTATCTTATCCTCTTCGACCCCTTTTCCTTCCATGGCGCGACGCATCTTATCCTGCACTTTAGCGAGACGCTCGGGGGATCGATGGAAATTCAGTGCGCGTCGCAGCTCGTCTGCTTCGGCTCCGGAGAAGTCGGCCATGATCATAGCGATCTGGAGCATTTGTTCCTGGTAGATGGGGACGCCGAGGGTGCGTTCGAGTACGGGCTTTAGTCTGTCGTCGATATACTCGATCGGAGCCTTTCCTTGGCGGCGTGCGAGGAAGGGATGGACGAGATCGCCCTGGATCGGGCCGGGGCGAATAATGGCGACTTCGATCGCGACGTCATAGAAGCAGGCGGGCTTCATACGTGGCAAGGTGGCCTGCTGGGCCCGACTTTCAATCTGGAAGACACCGATCGTGTCAGCCTTCTGCATGCATTCGAAGGTTTTTCTATCGTCCTTGGGGATATGGGCAAAATCGACTGGATGACCGCGCTCATGGGTGAGCTGAAGCGCATCCTGCATGACTGCCATCATGCCGAGACCCAGGAGATCGACCTTTACGATACCGAGGTCTTCGCAGTCGTCTTTGTCCCATTGGGCAACGACGCGTCCTGGCATGGAGGCATTCTCGAGAGGTACTACCTGGTCGAGTGCATTTTCGCAAACGATCATGCCGCCCGAGTGTTGTCCCAGGTGACGGGGTAATCCGTAGATGAGCTGATAAAGCCCGACCAATGCTGCGGCACGCGGATGTTCTTTTTGAATACCGGCTTGTTCGAGCTGGTTTTCAAGGCCCAGAGTTTGTGGAAAATCTCCACTGGCGTAGAGACTTGAAAATCGATTGATCAAAGCCCTCGGGAAATTTAGCACCTTCCCGATTTCCCGGACGGCGCTTCTCCCGCGGTAAGTGATGACGTTGGCGGTCA
>CALGUT010000798.1 GCA_937920335.1 uncultured Opitutales bacterium | reverse complement strand
ATTGCTGCTATTTTTATTTGGTTTCGATTCTGAATTCACAAACACTCCCTAGTGTTTCAAAGAATAAAATACTTCCGAGTGCGTTGAGTTTCTCCAACCTCGACTGTGAGCCATATATTTGTTGCTCATTCGTATATAAAAAAGGCCCGACGATCCTGTCGGGCCTTTTTTATAAAAATCTGATTCTTGTTTAGAATCGGAAGGTGTTTGTGAGAATGAACTGCGAAGGTGGGTCGTAACGAACCCGAGCTATTTCACCCGTCGGTTGACGACGAATGGTGCTAATCTCGTCATTCTGAAGATTCTGTAGATTTCTGATATTCAACTGGATGGTCCAATTGATTTTATCAGTAATCTTTTTCCGGTAAGCGAATGTTAGGTCAAAGTTCCACACATCTTCATTGAGCCATGGGTTGGCGATATCAGGCTTAACCAATCCATCATCTCTAGGAATGAGAGGGTAGCCGACCGCGTTGTCGCTTTGCCAACGGATTGCACCTCCAGCAGAGAATCCTTGAAGAGGCCCGTTCTGGAAGCGGTAGTTGGTTACGAGGTTAGCCCGGTATTGGCGTTGTTCGAGTGTGGGTTTTCCTTCTTGTTCTTTTTGCTCAAGGTATTCCAGGACGTCTCCATTCACCTGTTCGGATAAGGTGTTTCCGTCGGGGTCCATGAGAGGGTTGTTCCAATCCAGATCGCCAAACGATTCAAGGTGGGGAAGCCAGGTGTCATTGAACAGAACCGTCATTCGTGGACCGATATTAGTCAAGATGGTCTCTGTATCAGCGAAGTTGAACGATACACGCCAAGACCTCGTTGGATTCATAGTTAACTCCCATTCGAAGCCTTTAGCTTGAATGTCTTGGGTATCACTGACTGCACCCGCACTTTGGGTGTTCACAGTTCCATCTGAGTCCAAACGGAAGTTATAAGAGTTCTTTAGATCATCCGTTAAGTAAGGCTCGATCGCATTTCTGGCATCGAGGGTCTTTTGGAAGAATGGGGCGGCTCGCGCTACGACTTCGGCATCCGTTTCATTAATCATATTGCCTGCTCCGTCGTCGAGAGTCTCACGATTCTCGTCGATGAAAATCTGATCGATTACTCCATCACCATTAGGATCTGCTCTAAAGATAGCCGCATTGGTATTACCAAAGTGTTGGAAGATTCTACCGATCGACTGATTGAATACCCCGCCCAAGTTAGCAGTCGCATTATTGAGGTCTGCGTCATACCAGTTGAAGCGAGACACGATTTTGTTATCCATAAGGAACAACGTGACTCCCCAATCCTTATTTATTCCTTCAGGAGATAGTATGGGTTTGCGGAATTGGTCTACACGAGTAGAAGCGGGAACAAAGTTTTCGGTTTCATTGTAGTGAAACGCAACGTCGATTCCTCCTGGTAACTCAATCAACTTTTGAGGCCAATTT
>CALGUT010000797.1 GCA_937920335.1 uncultured Opitutales bacterium | reverse complement strand
ATCGCGATCCATGGCCCGTCCTTAGGTCGTGGCTGTCAACCGAGCAGTCCGCCGCTTTGGACTACTACGCTCCAGAGCACATTCAGCTTACTGAAAAACGGCGATGCAAAGTTCGTTACTCCGAGGAAAACGCTCCCATCATAGCGGTTCGCATCCAGGAGCTGTACGACGTAAAGAAAACACCGACGCTTGCGGAAGGTAAAATTACGATCCGTTTAGAAATATTAGCTCCCAATCAAAGACCCGTCCAAATCACGAACAATTTAGAAGCGTTTTGGACGTCGGCTTATCCGGCAATCAGAAAAGAGCTGGCAGGGCGTTACCCGAAGCACGAGTGGCGCTGATCCAATCTAACTTTCGGTATCAATAATCGCCGCGTATTCGAGAGCACCGAATACCAGGTTCTGAAATTCAGCAGCTTCACTCGCTAATTCAGGGGATGCCAGCGCCGGCTCTAAAACCTCAACCGCTCTCACCGGTTCCAGCAAGGCCATGTAGGTCATGAACAGATCGCGGTAGTATTTGAACTCGTTTGGATTCAACTCAACGGCCGCTTGCAGGACATCTGCCGCCAACCAGCGGACGTTCTTACTCTCCGCGCTTAAGTTCTCAATCGGCCCGGCGTACATCAGTAATTGAGATGCAAGTTCATACTTCTCCTCCGCTTCACGGACCTGCTTTGAATCGAGCGTTGGCAATGGATCTTCAGCCCCCACTTCATCGGAAGCGGCTAGCGTTTCCTCCGGCTCTGAGGCCTTCGGTGCCTTCGCCCAAAATGGGTTCCAAGACTCGCATCCCACGAGACCCACCAATACTATTCCGATCAAAGCTACTTTTACTAATGACTTCACAGATTCCTACTCCTAAATAAAATTTCATGGAGCGCAATCATAGATTCTGCTATTCCAAAGATTGACCACTGGATTCAAAAACGAAATCCTCAGCTCCTGAAACACACACCCCTATGAAGAAAAGTCGTCGCCAGTTCATTCAATCAACCAGTGCCCTAGTTGGGGCGATGGCCGCACCCCAACTACTTCTAGGCAATCAACATGCGTCTGTCTCTAAGAAGAAATATAACATTCTTTATCTCTGCTCTGATCAACAACACTGGCAGGCTCAAGGGAGTGTTGATCCATTTTTTGATACGCCTCATCAGGATGCGCTTAGCGAGGAATCAACCGTCTTCGAAAACGCCTTTTGCACAACGCCTCAATGCTCTCCCAGTCGTTCGTCCATGCTTACCGGGTTTTATCCTCATACGAATGGCATGATGAACAATGAACGCGCAGCTGGAGGAACAGCCATAAAACTTCCAACGATCGGCACTCATCTGCAATCGGCAGGATACAAAACCGCCATCTTCGGGAAATGGCACCTGGGGAACAATCCCGTGGCTAATGCGGGCTGGGATGAAGAAACTAAAAAAGGACCTGACCCGAAAACCACCGAACGAGGTTTGGACTTTCTGGAACGGCATTCGGATTCCGATAAGCCGTTTGCACTATTCCTTATGTACCTGGATCCCCACGATATTTACTATTACAAACCGGGTGAAAGCGATGTGTCGATCGACGACGTCAAACTTTCTGAATCCTGGAAAAAACAAGACTTCGACTCCGTACCGAAGGTCCACCGCGAATTCATGGAGCACAATCAGGGAGAGTTCATCGTGGATGCCAACGACGAAACCTGGAAGGGCTACCGCGACTACTACCGCCAAAAGGTAAAGCTCTATGACGACCACGTCGGTCGAATCATCAATAAGCTCAAAAGCGAAGGACTTTGGGAAAATACCATCGTAATTAACACCTCCGACCACGGTGACATGGATACGTTTCACAGGCTCGTTTTCAAGGGACCATTCATGTACGAGCACATGATACGCATTCCTATGTCCATCCGGATCCCCGGACTAAAAGGTCAGAAAACCGAGCACAATTGGGTGAACGTGGATACCGTCCCTACGATCATGGACATGGCCGGAGCCTCACCCCTCGCATGTGACGGACAATCAGCACTGCCCATCGTGACTGGGAAAGGATCAGTCGACAATCGAGAATACGTCATTGCCCAATATTACGGAAAACAAACATGGGTGAACCCCATACGCACGATCCGCACCAAAGACTGGAAATACAATCTCTACACGGATTGGGGAGAAGAACTCTACCACCTTGCCGAAGATCCAGAAGAAATCACCAATCTCGCCCAAGAAGCTGGATGGGCTGACATCAAGCGTCACCTGCGGGAACAACTCGACGACTGGATGAGCACCCACGAAGACCCCTTCTATTCATTCACCACCACTCAACTCGATCACGGAGAAGCGCGGACAATTTTGAAGGGCAGCGCAACGAAGCCCTAAGACTCATCGATCGGAGTTGTTGGAGTTTATAGTTTGCACGCATGCGCCCCTTTCCAATCCCTCGGAATCCGAAAATAATCATAATTTCTTAGAGATCTAGAAATCATTGACTAAGCCTAGCAGAAACACTTACCTTTTACACCAGTTTTAAGTATCACACACCTTACGACATGAAAACTTTCTGGCTCGCACTCTCATCCACACTCATCTCGATTCCTCTTTTTGGACAGATCAGCGTCCCACAGCTCACGAATGCAGTGACCATAGACGGGACAATCGGTGCAGGGGAATGGAGTGACGCGAGCGCGGTCAACTCCTTCGGCAACACAGTTTCTGGATCACCGTCCGGGATCTCCGGGAACTTTCAGCTCAAGTGGGATTCAACCAATCTCTACGCACTCTTTCAAATAACGGACGATTTGAGAAATTCAGATTCGGGGGATGGAAGCCCTCTCACTCTGAACACCTTCAACGACGACTCGGTTGAGCTGTTTTTCGACGTAAATAACTCCAATGCTGAAAGCCTGAATACTATTGATCAAAACTATCAATATCGTTTCGCTGTAGGAGGAACTGCAGGCGTTATCAATAGTAGCGAGCTCGAAACCGGGCCGATTGACTCGAACCTTCTCTCTGGCGTTAATTTCGCTCATTCGGGAGCCACCTCCTACAACATGGAAATCTCAGTTCCTTGGTCTACGCTAGGATTCGCAGCGGCCATCGGAAATAATCTGGGCTTCGATGCTGCTCTCAATGATGACGACAGTCCCACCTCTCCTTTCCCAGGAAATGGCCGCGATTCCCAGCTTTTCTGGAATGCCATTAATGATTCAGCATTCAATGATGCGTCACAGTGGGGCGACATTCAACTGACCGCAGCTATCCCTGAACCATCGACTGTCAGCTTGCTTATGGGGCTTACCGGTATTGGCGCATGGTTCATAGTTCGTAGACGCAGAACTCCAACTAACCTGGCATGACCCGCCGCCTGATACAGGCTTTAAACAGGTGGTTTAAGACTCTTTCGTAAATGCGTTCAACACCACGCTCGGAGTCAATACCTCCGGCAGCAGTGTAGTCGAACCTCCAGGGTAGTAGATAACATTGGTAGGGACACCGCTGCGTCCGAACTTCTGGAGCTCTCGAGTGATGACCGGATCCCTTCGAGTCCAATCCCCTTTAAGTGCCACAATTTCATGGGTCTTAAAATAGTCCACGACCTCGTCGTTACCGAAGGCCACCTTCTTATTCACCTGGCAGGTGAGACACCAGGTTGCCGTAAAATCTACATAAACGGTCTTTCCCTCAGCTACAAGAGAGGCGACCGTATCTGGATCATAAGGCTGCCAGAAAATTGAATTCTGATCCGCCGCTTCAGCGATATTCGCAGGAGCAGCAAACAGGGTTGATGCTTTGAACTGAATCCAGCCACCAACGAATAGAATAGGTAATGCCGCGATCAACGCGATCCGTCTGACTGATTTTCGCTTCGTGAGATTACCCCAACTTCCCCAGATCCACGCTGCGATCCCAAAGAAAACCAGGCCCATGAGAAGCCCTGCCATGCCAGTCACACCCACCTGGTTTCCAAAAACCCAGACGAGCCATACAACCGATGCATATAAAAGAAATGCCAGCCCCTTCTTAAAAGTCTCCATCCAGACACCGGGTCTAGGTAACCATTTCAAAAACGCAGGGAAAAATGACAAGATCAGATAAGGAAACGCTACTCCGAGCGCCAACGCTGTGAAAATCAACATCGATTGAACCGCTGAAAGCGTCACAATGATTCCCAAGGCACTTCCCATAAATGGTGCGGTGCATGGAGTGGCAACCACGGTAGCTAATACCCCGGAAAAGAAGGAACCCGTAAATCCAGACTTGGTCTGCAGCTCACCTCCCGCTCCGGTCAGTGACTCTCCAATTTCGAACACACCCGATAAATTTAAACCAAACAAAAACAGAACGCTGGCCAACACAGCCACGAAGCCAGGTGTCTGCAGCTGGAACCCCCAACCGATCTCCTGTCCGGCGGCCCGAAGAATCAAAAAGAGTCCGGCTAATATCCAAAACGAAACCAGGACCCCAATCGTAAAAACGATACCGTGGAGCTTCACCTTCGCCTGATCTTCGCCCGCCTGTTGAACAAACCCCAAGATCTTGATCGAAAGCACCGGAAATACACACGGCATCAGATTGAGCATCAGCCCTCCAATCAGAGCGAATAAGATAGCTGCACCAAAACTCAGGGTACTGTCTCCCGAACTCGCTCCCTCGCTCACCAGCGATGCCGCCCCCGTATTTCCAAGAGATCCTAACCAATCCGTAACGGCCATATCGTCTGAGAATGGAAGGTCGACAGAGAGCGCCTTAAACTGACCATCCAGATCCCATCCTGACTTTGAAACCAATACACCCTTGAATCGATCCTTGTTCTCATCTGGACCATACTCGCCCTTCGGAATGACCAGCGTGAGCAATCGGCCTTCCGCCACATACGTTCTCGGATCCGTATTCGAGACCCAGCCGTCCAAGGTAAAATAAGTGACTTCCTGACTGTCTAGCGCAACACCCTCTGGAGCTACCACACTCAGCGCGAAGGACTGACCGTTATCGACCACCATCATCTCCCACTCCGGAAGCTTCTGAGCGAGCGTATCCCGGGTTTTCTCAATCTCATCAGCCCAGCGACTACGTTCAGCATCGGATCCAACCGGAATACTCAATTTCACATCAGCTGATCCAGGAATACATGCTTCCTTGCAAACTAACCAGTTTACCGAGGCCGCCAACTCAATCTGGCCCTCGGTCGCATAGGATTCGGGGACTGTTAGATCCACCAACAGGAACACTTCGCCCTCATAGGCAAATGAAACGATTTCGAACGACTCGATCCACTTCGGAGCCGGCCAATGCAACGGACCCGCTTCGATTCCGTCCGGAAGCGTCCATTCTACAGTAGTCTGAAATCCCGTATCTCCTGGATACTGCCAATAGGTGTGCCAATGATCTTCCATCTCCAGGCGAATCGCAACGGTGTTAATCTTCCCTGGGACGAGGTGGTTGAACTCGGAAACCAACTCTGCGGTTACATGGTCCGTTTTAACAGGCACACCTTGGGCGCTAGTTCCGATAAATAGAACCAGACCAAGTATCATCGGTAGACAATTTTTCATATTCATCAGGTGGATGTATGACTTGAACAAGCCTTAATTTATTTCAGGCAAAATTCCTAAAGTCCTTAACCTTCTACATTATTACACTAATTTGCCATAAAAAAGCCGGAGGACTCAATGCCTCCGGCTTTAACTCTCTCTCTTCTCCCTTAAAGAATATATGCATTAAGTGATCTTAACCTTTTGAGGCTTGGCGGCCTCCGCTTTCGGCAGAGTAACCGTAAGAACACCATCAGACAATTGGGCTTTTATAGCCGCTTGATCTACTTGGTCTCCGATCCGAAGCCGCAATCGATAGGCGCGGGCTTTGGACTCACGATGCAGAACCTTCCAGTTTTCCGGCAACTTATAGGACGCGGATCCTTCGACGAGTATCTCCTTATTCTCAACGGTCAAATTGAGCTCATCCTTGCTTACACCTGGAAGCTCTATCTGAACCAAGGTGTCGTCCATCGACTGATCGACATAATATCTTGGTTGAGAATAGGTTATAGTGTTTTCTGTAGTAGCCTCCTTCGGCTGACAAGTCATTGTTGTATTCATAATATATAAATCGAGTGGGTTAGCTTTTAACTTCTATTTGGACGGGCTTTAACGCTTCCGCCTTAGGTATGGTCACAGTCAAGACGCCGTTCTCATACTTTGCGTTCACTTTGTCTGATTTGATCGCATCTGGAAGAGTCACTGACCTGTGAAACGAGACTTCTGAACTCTCATCATCATCATTCAGTTTTCGTAAGCCCTTCAGTATCAAACGATCTTTCTCCAGCTCTACTGTGATTTCCTTACGGTCGAATCCTGGAACTTCGGCATGTACGATGTAGCTAGCTTCATCTTCGAAAAGATCAATAGCTGGTCGGTAAACGTCGTTGTTCCAATCAAAGAATGATGGCAGGAAAGGCGGAGGTGCATTGAAGAATGAATCAAAATCTCCCCAAAGTTGCCGACCATTCGTAGGTTGTCTTCTTGTTAGGTATTTCATATTTATCTCCATGTTAGTGGTTAGTATTCCGATACCTATATTGCCAGTATTGTACCAACTTCAAATTTGCCTACTATAACCTGGTTATCAATGATTTACAGAATAGTCCCAGAAAATTAATAGCGCCACTTTGTCGCTTATTAGACTTACAGCATCCGGGACCGTTACATAGCGTCACACTGACGCTTTTAGGATTTTACTACTCTACAGAAGTCTTAATACCCGGAAGATCCTGGCGTACCTGCTCCATCGTTAATGTGAGCGTATCTACTGGCAGACTGTAATACCTAACGACGTCTACCGGAGCCTTGACGAATCGAGAATCGACGAAACCTTTGATATTTATTCTGACTCGAGTATCGTCTGTCAACGAGTTGGGGGGCAGGATATCAATATCCAGTGAAGAGTCCTGCAGGTTCGACAACGCCTCATCAACCATGCTGTAGCGATCATCGATCTCCACCTCATTTTCGTCATCCTCAGGTCTGAAAATCTTCAGGTTCATAGAGCCTAGCTCACCTTCAGGTGACTGCAGGTGTCCACGTCCCAGAGAAAAATTACTATTCTTAATATCCCATTGGAACGGAATCACGCCGGAAATGCTTCCTTCCGCCATTCCAATGACCTTGGGTATCCATTGTAGAACCTCGTCAGTTAGGATATTGCTGATTCCTATCTCAGAATCGACGAACAAATCATCCTTACCTACCGAGATATCTGCAAACGTAAGGTTACCACCCAAAGCTGAGAACGTCGTGTTTGTTACGTTAATGCGGTTACCAATCTCAAATTCTGAATGCAGATCGGTAATAGGCCATCCGTTCACCTGAACCATAGCAGCCGTCAATGGGCGGCTAGTCCTAAGGTTAAACGGTTCCCACGAATCTATGCTGCCGGCAAAACTGGCATCATCCATGACTAAATTTCCGCTGGCATATAGAATATTATCCAGCTGAAACTCTACCCGCGGCGTCACCGCATCCGGCGTCACTGAGAGCTCAGCTTGCGCTGAAACAAAGCCGGTAATATCAAATTCACCCGTAAGCCATTTTTCTAGATGTGGATAATCCTGAATTGAATAATCCTTCAGCACCAACGTTGCCTCCATTGCTTTGAGCGGGTCCTTGCTCTTCAGCTCGTAATCAAACAGGAAGTCTCCGGGAATCAAAGAGAGCTTTCCTTTGGCATGCTCTCGCGTCGAGGTCTCATCCGGCTGCAGTGACAAGGTCGATTGGCCAATACCCGCAAAGGTTCCCGTCACGATTAACGGACGCTCATTCCGTGGACTCCAACTCACCGTGATCGATTCTCCGACGACTTCATCGTAACGGTAAAGCATGGCATCGGAGATACTCGCTTCTTTGACAAACCTTCCCGGATTTAGAAGAATATCGGGGATCAGTTTATCTGAAAGGGCGTAGTCCGATATGCGGGCATTCAAGAGTGCCTCTCCAATTTCCGACTGAAACATTGGCGCCATAAAAATCCCATCTCGGAGCCACAGATCCACGGACGAATCCACGATCGTTCGGTCCTTCCAATTACCATTTATCATTAGGTCCAAGGTTGAACTGGTAAGCTTTTCTCCCATCTCCCCTCCCAGCAACATATCCAGTCCAAGGATTTGAAAATCAAACCCGCCATCGGCGCTTATCAATGAAACTTCAACTGGAGTTAAAGATTTAGCGCTTTGAGCAAGCTGAAAAGAGCCGAATCCCCATTCAGGAGATATCGACGCTTCATCGAGTTCAAACTCAAGCACCGGACCCGGTGCGACCAATAAGGATCCGCCCCATGAAAATGGCGCGTTCATGAGCCTGGAAAGCGAGCCATTCCCGCTAAAATCTACCATCGAATGGCCCGGAGTCCAGATTACCGAAGCTACATGATTCGCATTGATAACATCCACCGACTCAAAACCAACGCCAGCTCCACTAACCACCGCATGAACCTTTCCATTTTGATACCGGTAATTCTCGCCTTCAAAATGAAACGCAGCCTGTATTTCCCCTGCATTCCAGTCGAACAACGGTTCCTCATTCAGAATATCCCAAATGGACTGGCTTAACTCATGACTCAGATTCATCTCACCTGAAATATCGGAACTGCCCGATTCCCAATCGAAGAATCCACGCCCTTCAAGCGGGTATTCGTTCACTTTGATGCTCAACTGCCAATTCAACACCGTGTTTACTATGGAGAGTTGACCATCCACCTTCCCATCAATCTGACGGCCCTGATTCTCATAGAGAATCGTTCCGTCTTCGAACTCGATCTCGATAGGAATGGGCGAACTGAATGCAGGTTTTTCGGGCAGAGCCAAGATGGCATTGTTTACGGTCAGAATCCCTTCAGGAATCTGAGCATTCACTCCGGACCACAGCCCATGAATCTTGACCTTCAACGGCTTATCTTCTCCGTATCCATCAAAAAAGGAGCCGAAGGTTACCATATCAGCCACCAAATTGATTCCCGAAACCCTCAAGCTAAGATCCCTAACCACGGGACGAGAAAACCCTTCAATACGAAATTCGATCGAATCAGTCTCGATACCTACCTGTTCAAGCTTTTCTACAAAACGTTCCTCTGCGTAAGTAGGAACATAGAACCAGGCAGCCGCAAAAATCGCGCTTAAAAGCACGAGTACGAGTAGAGGAATCCAAATCCTTTTTTTAACTGCCACTGATCCTGCGTTAGAGAGTTTCAATCTGTGACCTTTAAACTAAGAGGCTGTTTCATAGGCGGGTCAATGAATCACAGATCAGGAGGCACATCTTTTATTCGAGACCCATGATACGAGTCCCAAAGATAAAGGATAATACCCGCCCAGATGCATCCAAAAGTCACCATCTTCGCGGATGAAAAAGGTTCATGATATAACCACACAGCTAAACCAAACTTAGTCATGGGGCCAATAAACTGGATGAAGCCCAACGTATTCAGCTGAATTCTGGCCGCACCGTAAGAAAACAGCATCAAGGGAATCGTAGTCACTACTCCCGCCAGAATCAAAAGCACCTGCAGATCCCATGAGGACCTAAACATCACTCCATCACCTCTCACGAAAAGAACCAACAGTCCAACGGTAGCAATGGGGAAGATCGCTGTGTTCTCCATCGTAAGACCCGTAATCGTTCCCAGAGACGTTTTCTTCTTCAGCAAGCTGTAGATTCCAAACGTCGAAGCCATGACCAATGCGAGCCAGGGAAAGTCTTTGACCTGCAAGACCTCATTTAAAACCCCCAATGTAGCACAAAGAATCGCAGCACCTTTGATCTTCGATAGTCTCTCTTGAAGAAACAGGTAGCCCAACCCCGCATTCGTAAGCGGCACAATGAAATAAGCCAAACTTGCCTGCAGAATCTGGCCATGGGTCACAGCGAAAATAAACGCCAACCAATTCATCCCCAACAGGACCCCTCCAAACGTATGAATACGAACCATGCTCTTGTTCTGAAACGCTTCCAAGAACGTAGAAAACTTGCCACGAAAACGGACTAATAAAATCAGGAATATCGCAGACCAGAAGACCCGATGCATCACCAACTCATAGGCGTCCACTGATTGGAGTAATTTCCAATAAACCGGAATGATTCCCCAGATCAGGAATGCACCCATAGCGGCTAGGACACCCTTGAAGGACTCTCTTGAATTAGTTCGCATGCAGATTTCGTTCTTCAAGTTGCGTGAAGAAGTTCGGGAAGCAACGGAAATTATTTGCAATGGCCCGCTACTAACACTGGCAAGGTCCAAGAGCCGTATTGGTAAGACTAATACTAATTAGTTGTAAAGAAAACCCTTTGCTTCCCAACGATCTAGATATAGTCGTTACAAACCCCAACAATATACATCCTACCTGATTCTCCAAAATGAGTCCTACCAAATCATGAAAAAATCCTTAATCTCCTGTACCCTCATACCTATCTGTTTTCTATTCAATCTAGCCAAGGCTGACATAGAATTCGCCTACATAATCAAAGAAAAAGAGTACTCCCAAACGGAGAACACCGCTCCAACCACACCTCAAGGCTGGCTGTCTGCAGCAGGCGTATCCGGAGACGGTCTTGTCACAGGAGCTACTGTCACCTACCCAGGTTCGGGAGGCCCCATCAACATGCCCGGTGCAGATGGGGAGTACGAACTAGACAGCGATGATCAGGAATACCTAACCCAGGCCGCATTGGACGCAGCCTTTCCCAATGGAAATGTCAGCCTTAGCATTACTGACAACGGTTCTATGATCAACCTGGGCCCTTTCGCCTTAACGGGAGACGCTTATCCGATAACTCCGCATATTGAGAATGCAGTGGAGTTTAAAACATCGGACCTTTTGCAGAATTTCACATTAAATTGGAACGCGTTTTCCGGATCCAACGATGGCGATCAGGTTCTCGTTCAAATATGGGACAATACCAATGACAACGACCTGCTCATGGAGTTTCTCGATAGAAGTGCAACGTCCTTCGTCATACCAGGAGGAACACTCGTAGCGGATAGAAATTACGATCTTAATATAACCTTTATCAATCAAACCGCTGCCTCGCCACCGGGTGTAGACGCAATCATCGGCTATCTCACGACCACCCAAGTGGAAATATCAACCTTCCCGAACGTTTCGGAACCCTCTGACGTCCTTGTATCCAGGGGAGTATCAACCACACAAACCAGCGCTGCTGCACCCACTGAGCTAAGCTACGGCTTCCTTGTTGAGGCTTTTGGAAGTGACTTTTCTTCCGTCACACTGATCAAACCGGATACAAGCGAAGTCATCGTCCCCTCGAGTGGACCAGCGGAATTTGATCTAGATGCAGTTTTTTCAACTGAAGGTGAGAGAGATGCCGCCTACCCTGAAGGGGTCTACTCGGTTAGAGTTATCAATAACGGAGAATCAATTACCTTAGGGCCCGTGAGTCAAACAGGAGGGACATTACCTGTCATTCCATGGCTGACCAATTGGGAAACTGCTCAAGTCATAAATCCTGACGAGGGGTTTAACCTTCTATGGAATACGTTTTCAAACGCAGTTCCAGGAGCCTTAATCGAAGTGGAAATCTGGAACAACAACGATCCGAACAATGAAACAGATTTCACCTTGGATAGTTTTTCCGACGGAGTCTTCCTTTCGAGTGACTTTCTCCAACCTAACGCTTCTTACACAGGAGAAATCATTTTCATTAACCCCGCCATATCTCCACAGATGATCAATGGGGTACTCGTGAATTCTTACTACGAAGTGTTCACAACATTCACGTTTCAGACCGACCCAGGCGGTGGAGGCTTTGCCAATGACTCGGCTTACCTCCTTTTCAAAAGGGATCTTTACGAACAAAGTGGCCCCGGAGTTTTGAACGACGCAGGATATGGAGTATTAGCCAGAGCCACAGGAAACTCAAATTCGATCAGCTCAGTCGCGATAAACAATTTCAACGCGATAACTTCCCTTAACGATTTAGGGGACAACTCGTTCTTTTTGGGAACTCCCTACAACACCAAAGGTGAACTGGATACCGTATTTCCGGCAGGCGACTTTTGGGTAGATCTTATAGAAAACGGTGAAGCGGTAGGTTACGGACCCTACAACCTTCCTCCAGACGACTACCCAGTCGCACCCATGTTTTCCAATTTTTCGGATCTGCAAACGTTTGATCCTGGCAGCCCACTCACTGTAAACTGGGGCGCGGCTCCAGGAACCGTTTCGACCGTACTCGTGTATGCACTCGACGGTGATACCATAGAATGGATCATCGCACTCCCTGGAACGGATACATCCGTCCAACTACCTGCAAATACACTGACCGCTGACCGAACTTACAACCTCACAGTTCAATTCCGGGCGCCTAAGAATACCGCCACTAATCCAACAGCCGTTGCAGGTTATATCTCTCAAACCTCCATGACTGTCCAAACATCTTCAGGTGGTGGCGGAGGAGGTAACGATCCCGGCATCGACTTCATCTATATCATCAAGGAATTAGCCTTCGATCAGTTCGAAAACTTTGCTCCTGATGAGTCCAACTCCGAATGGTCTTTTGGAGCAGGTGTATCAGGGGGCAGCAATGTAACTGGCGCCACCGTAAGTTATGTCGGATCTGGAGGTCCGATAAATCTGCCAGGTGAACCGGGCGATTACGAATTGGACGACGACACCAGGTACAGCAGCCAGGCAGCTATGGACGCACAATTTCCCAATGGATCGGTAAGCTTCAGCGTGACGGAAGACGGGAACACATCCAACCTGGGTCCCTTCACAATTTCCGGAGATAGCTATCCAAATGCACCTC
Organism: uncultured Opitutales bacterium; assembly: GCA_937920335.1. Classification (GTDB taxonomy): domain Bacteria; phylum Verrucomicrobiota; class Verrucomicrobiia; order Opitutales; family UBA2995; genus UBA2995. The sequence continues at coordinate 4,200 of CALGUT010000797.1, read as the reverse complement.
ACATCCTGAATGCAGTAGCCCTGCGGTCATACGATTTTTCCCAGCCATTTACCGTTCAGTGGAATGAATTTGAAGGTGCGACCTCTGAAGACCGGATCGTAATTCAAATCTGGAGAAATGATGACGATGAGGAACTGCTATTCGAATTCCTCGCCAGTACCGCGACCTCCTTCGAAATTCCAGCGAACACGCTCCAATTAAACAAACACTACGAGCTAGATATAATTTTCGTGAAAGAGACGGACGGCTTGGCCTCTCCCGACACGATCATCGGTTACCTGACAACCACCCGTATCGATATTTCCACTTGGCCAGCCTTTAACAGCAGTCCAGATTTAGAAGTGTTCATGTCGAAAGGCACTGCCGCCGTACAAACGTCTTCAGAAGCTCCCGGTCCTCAACAATGGTTCTACTTCGTCGAAGCCGAAGTCTCAGGAATAACGACTGCTTCCATTACAATCCCAGGAGGCTCCACGATTCCAGTTCCCGCATCCACTGACGAAACAGGACTCGTGGAATTTGAGGCGATTTTCGGAAACGAAGCTGAATTGGATACCGCGTACCCGGATGGTAACTACAGCATGGATCTGATTATAAACGGTATTCCGACCAAGCTCGAATCACTCACCATGGGAGGCGGTTCTCCAGCGAACCAACCCTATTTCACAAACTTTGATTCCTTCCAACAAGCGGACCCCTCACTGCCTTTAACCTTCGAATGGGCCGGTATAAGTTCACCTCCACCCAATGCCCGGTTAAGCTTGGAGATCGAAGGAGCCCCTGGGTACAACGATCTCGACGTGGATCTCCCAGGAGTAAGCACCTCCAGCACATCCGGTGTGCTAAGCGCCAATACCCTGGAGCCCAATAGCAAATACTTCGCGACGCTTTTCTATGAGATACCCTCCTATACCAGCGGCGAGCCAGATGTGTTCGTCGGCTATGAGGTACTCACACAGGCCGCCTTTTGGACTACAGACGCCTCCGTAGGACCCGTCGCGGCAACCAACTTGATCGCGGCCATCGAAAGCGAAACAAGCGTGCGTCTCGACTGGACAGACAATTCAGATACAGAGACAGGATTCCGAATTGAGCGTAAGGCCATTTGGGAGAACGACTGGACTTCCTTGGCTTCACTCGGGACCAATACCAACTCCTACGTGGACAACACCGTCAACCTCGGTGAAGCCTACCTATACCGAGTCGTTGCATTCGACGCAGCGGATGACGGTGCGAGATCAAATGAAGCTCAAGTTCAAATCGCACCTCCTGCGGATCCTACCGGACTGGCTGTAGATCCATACAACAGCGATACTCTAACACTATCCTGGGACGACAACTCGGAAGGTGAGTCTGGCTTTGAGATAGACCGCAGCACAGATGGAAATTCCTGGGATCCTATTGGAACCACGGGAGCCAATGAAAATATCTACATCGATTCAGGCCTCGATGACGATTCGACATTCATATACAGAGTCAGAGCCCTCAGTGCCCTGGGATCCTCCGATGCATCTGCACCAGATTCTGATTCCACCTACCAAGCAACGACCGGTAAACCCATCAACATTTCGACACGCGGAACCGTCGGAGGGACTGACGATTCGATCATGATCGCCGGCTTTATAATTACCGGTACTGAAAACAAAGATATCTACATAACAGGAATTGCACCGTCTTTGGTTCTCCCGAGCAGCCCTCCCCTGCTGCAGGACCCTGAACTCGTTTTATTTGATGGCGCTGGCGCACAGCTGGATACCAACGATGACTGGCAGGACAACCCACGGTCGGCCGACATCATCGCGACCACACTGGCTCCAAAGAACGAAAAAGAGGCGGCTCTATACGTAAATCTGGCACCGGGCGTATACACGGTTTGGATGAGGGGCGCGGATGCAGGAACCGGTGTTGGGTTGGTAGAAGTCTACGAAGCGAATCCCGACAACGAAGCGAGACTCATCAACATCTCCACACGAGGAATCGTCGGTTCAGGAGATGGTCTTATGATCGCCGGGATTATTGTTAAGGGGACCGGCAATCGGACACTTTATATTCGCGGAAACGGACCCTCTTTGCCCGATAACCTCACCGACAGATTGTCTGACACGACCCTGGAGATGCTCGATGCATCAGGCCAACGGATTGCGTTCAACGATAATTGGAGAGATAACGAGAACTTCGCGTCCATCATAGCCACCACTATTCAACCGGGTTTTATCGAAGAAGCAGCACTACTCGTGAACGTTCCAGCGTCCCCAAGCGGAACCGCCTATACGATAGCACTGAGAGGCGCGAATGACACAGAGGGGCTTGCGATCATCGAGGTTTTCGAGGTTCCCGATAACTAAACCACCCTTTATTCAGATCCAAAAAAAGCACTGTCCCGAAAGGACAGTGCTTTTTTGTATTAAGAAATTCTTCCGCCGGTTCTTAAGGATTGATCTTCAAAATCTCGACTTCGAAAATTAAAGAAGCACCGGGTCCAATTGCGCCCCCCGCTCCACGATCTCCATAGGCAATATCAGAAGGCATATACAGACGGATTTTTCCGCCCTCACCGACTAGGGTAAGACCTTCACTAAAACCCTTGATAACGCCGTTGAGCGGAAATGTTACAGGCTCGCCGCGTTGCACTGAGCTATCAAAAACCGTACCATCGATGAGCGTACCGTGATAATGGACATTGACGCTATCCGCCGCCGTGGCAAACACATCGGAACCTTCTGTCAGGATCTCATACCTCAGGCCCGAATCGGTTTTAGTGATGCCTTCCTTCCCTTCAAGTGTCGCAAAAAAGGCCTCGCCCGCAGCTTTATTGGTAGATACCGCCGAAGCGCTTTGTTCCGCCTGCGCTTTCGTACGCTTTTCGTTCAAGATTTGGAAGGCTTGGTCTTGGAGTCCTTTTACGTAGTCAGGTTCCTCTTCCTTAGACGCAAGGCGAAGACCCTCTAGAATCTGCGCTACCTCGTCTTCGGAATAATCACTCAGCATCAGGTCTGTTCCGATAGAATAACCAAGCGTAAGGTGGATTTTTTGGGTTTCTGTAAGTTCTTGTGACATAGTTGATTCTGTTATTTTTTTATCCTGAATAACAGTAGATTCAGTGCTCGATTTTTTACTGCACCCATAAGAAAAGAGTGCAACTAGACTGGTACCAAGAACCAGCAGCGTTTTAGAGAAAGCGTTGGAAAACATAGCTTTTTGTTTCTTTATTAGTGTTTGATGAAATGCAGCAGGAAAGACCTACAGCGTGTTTGCGTAAAGGTATTTCTTAAGCGAAAAATAGTAGATCGACAATCCACCTTGATAGACCAAAACCGCGACGATCAAAGAGACGTAAACCGCATGATAGCTGATTTTCAACATCGTTTCGACGAGGTAAACATCAGGGTTAATAGCAAGAACAAGCTCTTTAAAACTTGAAGAAAACGGTGCCCATGGATCATTCGCATCAAATTGAACCAGATTTATGATCGAGTACGCAAAGAGAACCGCCATGAGGTACCACTGGCTGATTGTAAGCCACGAGACCGCCGAAATGTTGCGCGATACCAGTAATTTGTGACCCCGTAGTTCCAAATAGCCTGCAACCAATACGGCCAACCCAACCACTGTCCCAAAGAGGCTTTTTGCGAATAGCGTGACCAACACGGACAACAGGGCGACGATCACGATACTCCACCCATTCAGTCGAGAAATCAGGATAGCACGGTTTATTTTCCGCTCGGCGTGCACTACATCCCTCATGAACGGACAGAATTATCAGCAGATTCTAAAACGCAACTACGGATGACAGCAGTTATTTACTTGAAACAACTATAAGAACAGTCTGCCTGACCCCTCAGTTACGGAACTTGAATTTTTTGCGAGCGTCCCGCAAGATACCTACAATATTCATCTTTGAACAGCTGACACCCACATGGACCTAAACACTCTGATATACGGACTAGGTATTTCGGGGCTCTTCGCATCTAGAGCCTTCATACCTGCATTCATATCATCATTTATGCTGAGGTACGGAGACTCTGTCCCATTCCTTAAGGAAATTGACTTTATACAAAACGCAGGAGGAGGTGAGCCCACCTGGTTTACGAATGGCTATGTGATAACGGCCCTCGGTGTTTTGTCGGCCCTGGAAATGGTCGCCACTAAAATACCCGAAGCAGAGGAAGCCCTTGAAAGTGTTAACAAATACCTCAAGAC